>JAQWCP010000049.1 GCA_028705905.1 Oscillospiraceae bacterium | reverse complement strand
GTATCCTTTTTCACATCAAGCACGATACCGTTAATAACAACTGTGTCCTCATCTGACCATCGCACGTAAGCAAAGTTACAGTGATATTTCCAATAAATATTTCTTGATCTATTGGTTTTTGTATTTTTCACACGTCCTAATACTGCAAAGTCCGTTGTCATATTACCGCTGTTCAGATAGGCGGTAACAATATAGGTGCCATCAGGTGAAGGATATGTTCCTATGACTTGATCACCCTTAATAGTTTGAATATTCGAATGATAAAGTAAAAAAGCAACAAACAGTAGAATCAAGGTAAGAAAGCTGATCAATATTATTTTGATCGCTTTTAATATAGCTCTTTTCATAAATGAACCCCAGCTTTCTAGTGTGTTTTGTTGTAATATTCAATGCCCTTGCGTATCATTTTATTGTCATAAGGATCATCAAAGTAGGTGGGCCAAAAACTCCAATCCCAAGTGCCTTCTTTAATCTGATATGCACCTGCTCCGGCACTAAGAAATTCGTCATGATAGCCAAAGAGTTTGCCAACATATCCAAAAAGGAGGTCTGCATCAATCTCATCTAATA
Organism: Oscillospiraceae bacterium; assembly: GCA_028705905.1. Classification (GTDB taxonomy): domain Bacteria; phylum Bacillota; class Clostridia; order Oscillospirales; family Oscillospiraceae; genus RGIG529. The sequence goes on along the minus strand of JAQWCP010000049.1, from coordinate 7,669 downwards.
TATGGTGTATTCTATCTGCTGATTTTCGCAAAGCTTCACGATAATTGTACTTTCGATCATCTGCCATAAGGCCCGATAAAATCCCCTTATTTAGAGCGGAAAAATAGTCTTCAGTTCCAACGACATATCCATACCTATCTCTAAAGGCAATCACTATTGCATCTTCCAAAACAATACACCTCCTAAGTTCAATCAGGGATGTAACACTTTCAAAATATTACCTCCTGATTGTAATTTTAGCATAATCAAAGTGAATGTGGCTTGCAATGGTCAATTAATTTTAAGTTTAAAGCAACTTTTGAATATTCTCTGCATGTATTCTATCGCAATCTTTAATCGAACCCTCACTTAAAATTCAAGTGAGGGTTTGTTGTATTCTTAGGCAGATTTTATATTTTTCCTGCTAATGTCTTTGCTAAAGCAGTAATCAATCGTATTATCAATATCTCTATCAAAACAAAAAGCGACCTTAAAGGTCACTTTTATTTTATCATTATTTATAATCATGCTCCCTGTAATCATAAGCGTGCGTTTCAACATTTAAAGTTATATCGTTTATAATAACAGTGGTCTAATCTAATCATTCAACCTCTGCGGTACTTTAATGGTATTGCCAGTAAACATTCCGCGACAGATGGGTTCTGGTATTTTTCACCCGCCCGAGAATCGCAAAGTCCACGGTCAGGCTGTTTCTGTTATTAAGATAGGCCGTCAGAATATAAGTACCGCCTGGGGAAGGGTATGTGCCTATAACTTCCTCCCCTTTGATGCGCTGTGTATTATAAAAGAGATTGTAAACCGTCATTAGCGTAAAAAGTAGTACAATAATAATGATGACACAATCCTATTTTCTTTAAGCCATGCCTTGTTCATATATAGCACCTCTGTCTGATGGAAAATCCTGACCATACCGCCCAATCTCAACCGAGCAGAGGCGAAGTAGCTCATGACGCCTCCTTTTCGTGGGGGAATCACCAGTGCTTGACTTCGTAACCGTCGTCATTATAAACATCCTTCCCGACGTTTATTACCACATCGTTAATCACCACCGTGGTGTCGTCCGGCCATCGGACATCAGCCACACTACAGTGGTATTTAAAATAGACGTTTTTAGACAGATGCGTCCTGGTGTTCTTGACCCGGCCAAGCACAGCGAAGTCAACAGTCAGACTTCTTGCGTTGTTAAGATAGGTTGTCAAAATATAGGTTCCGTTTGGGGAAGGGTAGGTGCCGATAAGCTCTTCGCCCCTGTATCTCTGCGCGCTGAAAAAATAAAAGCAAAACGCTATGAAAAGCAGAAGCAGCGCCGTAGTACGAAGCCTTTTTATTTTAGCTTTATCGCATAGAAGTCTTTTCACACATATCCCCTTTTCTAATGTGTTTTATTATAATAGGCAATGCCTTTTCTAATCATCTTGGTATCATAGGGATCGTCGCCATAGCTTGTTGCATAGTCTAAACGCCACGGGCCGGTCCAAATCTGGTATAGGCCCGCCCCTAAGCAGAGAAACTCATCGTCATAACCAAAAACCTTCCCCACATAGCCGAAAAGGATATTTCCCGTCGCGTCTTTTTTAACAATATCCCCTTCGTAAATATACCATTTACTATCCCATTCAGGCGAGCGTTTTATATCAGTTGGACTTTCATCTTTGACGCTAGCAATAAATTTTTTCAATTTGGTCACGGGGCTATTTTCGATAGTCACAGTTGTGCCGAGAGCATTTTGATAGACGGGAGCTTGTGTATAGGCGGCATAAGTCGCATCAGTAGATGCCATCAGCTTATGAAGCCGGTCGGTAATATCCTCAATCGGAATTTCTTTAAAATACTTCGGGATTCTTCCATGCAAGTTCGTATGTAAAAAACGGTCTAATTCTTTTGCCGCCCCCAATATGTTCTTACGATAATTTGGTGAGATTATGTTCAATGAGGGCAGAACGTAAACGCATTGGTTAGTTCCCGTGAACAATGAGGACATATTATAAGTGCATTATCATGGTATGTAATTGCGCACGTAACAACATTGTCAGATCTTGTGAAATAACTTGTAGAAACTAAGTTTTCTTCACCAATTGAAGCAATAAAATCGGTTACTGCAGAGTAGCCATAAACACGTTCATTCTTTAAAAGACCGGCGGGCTTAATTAAATTTTTAAGAGGATGCAGATCCAAACCCAGAAATACTACTTTTAACATAGTTTTCTCCTTTCAAATCTACTATTCAAATACTAAAACATTTTAGTAAATAATACTATAGAAAGGGCAAAAACAATGGAAGAAATTACAAATGATACACTAGCCCAAACTTTGGAAATCGATCAGCGAGTTTCCGAAAATTATCTTGATTACATTACGCGTCAGAGTGACGAGCAGAGTAATAGCATGGATGGTGTATCGTTGTTGTTAGATACGGTTTCTCTACTGAAGTAATAAGCAACCAAAAGTAGCTCCAGAAAAACTTAAAACCATCTTAAGATATACTGTGCAGCATATATAGCTTAAAGATTTAAGGGGCGCAGGAGAATTTAAAAAATAAATACCCGATGGGGGATATCCTTTCGCTAAAGAGACGTCGTACACTTATTGTACGGTGTTTTTATTTTTTAAAAATAAATACCCACAATGTTGGAAATTTCCATGCCGCTATACCACTATTCAAATTGGAAAGGAGACTTTTCATGCAAAGCAGTAGAATCTTTCGCGCAGTAACGCCCATGAAAGACGGCTGTCTTCAAATAGAAATGGAATCTGGCAGCACGGTTTGCTTAGATATGCACAGGCGGCTGTCATCGGTGCAGTTTGGGTTACTGCGCAACCAAGATGTATTCCGAAGTGTGGCGACAGATGGATACCGCTTGATATTTTATCGGGGCGGCAGTGAGATTCTGGAGATTTCAGCCGCTACCTTTATGGATCTGCTGACCGTTGACCGCACCAAGTAGCCAGGCAGGTAAGCCAATTCCATAAATAAAAATCTATCACGCACAGGTTTATGACAACATTTTCTAACAGATTGCCTTAGGGTTAATAAAGTAGGTATAATTTTCGCCCTATGTTCATGCAGTGAAAAGCATTCTATGTCTCGGAACTTACCTTATGCGTTTTTTCTCTATAAGTTTAACAAGCGGAGAAATTAGCAATCATTAAATACTAAAAGCCAAAGAGCTATTAACGATATTTTAATAATGAAAGGAAGTCTTAGAATGAAAAAACTATTGTCTCTCACACTTGCAATTGCCCTTATTCTCCTTGCGCTTCCAACTGCTGCATTTGCAGCAACTAATCCCGCCGATTTGTCAAAGCTACTAACCGGAACAATGGAGGGCAAAGCAGAAGTTTTTAATTGGGACTACATTTGTAATGATGGCATTTACTTTTATTCGTCGTCTGGTGAACCAATAACGGATATGTTGACCCCTTCCACTTTAAATGGTCTACCGGCTTTTGCGTATAACGGTCGTTCAGGGACATCTTACTGGGCGGTGGCTTTTGATGATACCCAGAAGGACAAGCATATAGCTATACTGAAAAATGACGGGGACGGATGGGAATTTTTAGCTCCTAGTATAGTGGGTGGGGATACGGTGCATAAGGTGAAGTATTCTCTACAAAAAGATTCAAAAATCGTTGGTTACACCACACCAGTAAACCCTATTAAAACCGGCGCCAATTCGTTGTACTTGCTTGTCGGCGCACCTGATGAAAATGACGTTATTCCAGTTTACCCTTTCGTATTTGCCACCTCCGAAGCCAACAGCCCTTGTGCTCCAAAGTGGAACGACGCCTGGCCAAAAACTGACGAGGAACTTACTGCGTCTATACAAGCCAATTTCGAAAAAGCCTACAATATCACTTATATCATCCCCCCCACCTTTAGCAGTGGCGGCAAAAGGACTAAATCCCACAAAAATCTGCTTTATCTTCCCATTACCGCCACCGCAGGCGAGGGCGGTAGCATAACCGAACCAGGTCAAAAAATCTTCAGACCCGGTAGTATAAGCCAAAAATACACCGTCACCGCAAACGAAGGCTACACCATCTACTACATTCAGGTGGATGGAAAAGCTGTTCCCAATAGTATCAATTGTGGTGATACCGCCACCTTCACTTTTGACGCCATTTACGGCCCCAGAAGCATCAACGCCGTTTTTAAAAAGAAATAAGCTTCTTTACCCGCCAGCCGGAGGATAACCCTCCGGCTGATATTTTTTTGCAGCTGCTCTTAGCCCACTAAATTAGCATTTAGCATCCTATCAACTCGATTTAGTTCGGATAGGCTCTCTCTTGGGGTCTTATCACCGCAATACCGCCCTATTATTTTGATAACTCGAAAACTTTCTAAACCCCACGCCACACACAAGCGAGGGGGTGTGGGGGCATATGTTTTCTAAACTAATTAAGCAAAAGATGAGGTGCCGTTCAAAGCTGCGTTTTGGGGTTTTATTTTCCTTGAATTTGCGATATAATCAAAAATATAAGGTGGTGGGTGCTATTAAAAAAGTAAGAGTTACTGCCAAAGATGTGGCAAAGCGTGCGGGCGTTTCTGCTGCCACAGTATCAATGATTCTGAACGGGAAAAGCAGTAGTAAGTTTCCTGAGAGGACCTGTCGCCGCGTTATAGATGCCTGTAATGAGTTGGGCTATGTTCGAAATGGCGCCTTCAAATCAGCGGCACTTGACGATAAAGTATTGGTTGCCATTACCCCAACACTTTCAAATTTATACTATGTACATATGGTGGAGGCAATGCAGCGCAGAGCTAAGGAGTTAGGTTACTCCTTGTTAGCGTTTGACACATTCCGTGAGATACCGCAGGAAACCCGCATTATACAGATTTGCAGCCAATTTCCTTTTGCGGGTGTGTTTTTCCTCTACCCGACGGAAAATAATATGTTGTTGCAACAGGTGGGGTGGTCAAAGCCTGTCATCCATATCTACGACAAAGGCGTACATAATAACGCAGATATTCTTGAGTTGGACGGTTTCCGTGTGGGAACTATCATCGGTGAATATCTGATTAAACTTGGTCATGAGCGAATAGCTTTTATCACATCCACCTTCGAGACAAAACAGGTAACCCGGATTCGCCGGTTAGAAGGGTTACGATCAGTATACAAGGCCCACGATCTCAATCCGATTCAAAGCGTAATGGCCTGCTCACCTGAACTGGAATTGGCGGAGGCAAAAGTTGTACCTGAAGGATATGAGCTAGGCTATTTGATGGCCAAACGGTTGATTGAACGCAATGAAGATGTGACGGCGTTCGTTGCGGTCAATGACATGATAGCCATTGGTGTTATGGATGCGATCATCGATGCGGGGAAGCGAATTCCTGATGATTATTCGGTATGTGGTTGTGACAACACAAGCGTCTCAAAATACAAGGGGATTTCATTGACTTCAGTAGAAAGCTATGCAAGGCAGTCAGGCCGAGAGGCTGTGGACATTTTGGTTCGCAAGATTGAGGGCGGAAATCATCTTTCTGAGCTTGAAGATAGTCCGGACGGAATTACCCGTGTAGAGTATTTCCCAAAACTCATTATCCGAAAGAGCACAGGCCCCAGGGAGAAAAAGAATTCAACTCAATTAAAAAACGATTAGCGATTAATTATTAATAAAAAGCCGAGGAACATTGCACTGTTTCCCGGCTTTTTATATGTGCAAAACAGAGAAAGTTTTATAAAATTAGGCTCCCTAATAAATTATTTACTAAACTATTTACATTTCTAGCACAGTATTTATATTAAAAAAAAGATAGAAATAGAAAAAAGACGCGACAATTTTCAAAATTTTGAATGTCAGAATTATTCAGTAAATTATTTACTAAACATTTTACTTATTTGTACGAAATAATGCAAAAACAGCGTCTTAAAAATTACGTTTGCATAGCTTTTACCAAAAAGCTATCATTGATAAAGAAAATATAAGCATTTATGGCACTCATACTTAACTGAATTAAGTGCACCTCAAATCTGCGTTAGCATTAGCGAAAAACTATGTAAGGTTGGAAGATTGCGTCAATTTTATACTGCAATCTATATTCATACTGACTCTATTGGAACACAGCCATTATGCAGGAGGCTAATGATATGAAAATGCCAAAGAAACCGATGGAATTGAATGCGTATCTGGATCAGCGCTTTACTTGCGACTGCGGCAAGGAACATTATGCTGCCCTGTCGGCTGTACGCATGGGCAAGGACACCCTGAATGATTTGCCCAATCTTGTCAAGGCGATGGGCTTCAAGAGCCTGTACCTCATTAGCGACCCCATCACTTATGGTATCGCTGGCGAGAAATGTGTAAAAATTCTGAGGGATGCCGGTATCCAGCATAAAATCATCCAGCTGTCCCACCTGGGTTTTGACGAGGCTACTTTAGGTGAGCTAGCCATCAACATGCCTATGGGTTGTGACCTAATGGTGGCCGTAGGCACCGGCACAATCAACGACATGACCCGTTACTTCAGTTTTAAGATGGGCCGTCCCTTTTTTACCGTGGCTACCGCCGCTCCCATGGACGGCTTTGCCTCCAGCATCGCCGCCATCCAGGTCAATCACCTGAAGACCACGTTCGACGCCCACACTCCTACCGCCATCATTGGCGACACCGAGATACTAAAGGGTGCCCCCTACCGTATGATCGCCGCGGGTCTAGGTGACCTGTTAGGCAAGTTCACCTGCCTGTGTGATTGGAAATTGGCCAAGGTCATCAACGGTGAGCACTATTGCAACAACATCGTGGAATTAGTGGAAAGCTGCGTCCAGAAAGTGCTGACCAGTGCCGACAAAGCCACGGAGCGAGACCCCGAGACGCTGGGCAATATCATGGAAGGCCTAGTCCTGGCCGGTGTGGCCATGAGCTTATACGGCAACTCCCGCCCCGCTTCCGGCTGTGAACACCATATGTCCCACTACTGGGAAATGATTTTTGAACAGGCTGGCAAACGCCCTGTACCTCACGGCACTCAGGTGGGTGTAGGCACCGTACTCATTCTTAAACTGGTGGAGAAACTACGGAAGGCTGATGTGGACTTCGATGCTGCCCGTGTTGCGGCTAAGTCTTATGACCAAGCTGCCTGGGAGGATGCCATTCATACAGCCTACGGCCCCGCCGCAGAGGGCGTCATTGCTATGGAAGCCAAGGCTCAGAAGAACGAGACTACCGCCCGCCTAGCTCGTATCGACACCATAGAGGCTCACTGGGACGAGATTATGGCATTGTTGTCTGGCCTGCCCTCCTCCGAGGAAATTATGGGCATCCTGCGCTCTCTAAATTCCCCCTGCTTACCCAGCGAAATCGGCGTGGAAGACGACCTACTCAGGCAAACCTTCCTGTACTGCAAGGAGGTTCGCGCCCGTTATACCATCCTCCAGATGGTTTGGGATCTGGGGCTGCTGGATACCTTGTCTGATGAGGTCATAGCCGAACTTGAGCACATCGTTATTTGTAATAACTAAGTTTGCTAGCGTAGCCTCAGCTCCGTCAAATACGATCATATGACGTTCTGTTGAATCACTCTTTTTACCATAGCATTGACATCGCGGTTTAAACAACTCGTTTGGCACGAGGAGAATCACTAAGATATTTCATAATAAACCGGCAGGAAAAGGGGGGCTCTCTATTCATCAAAACTTTAGTACGGAGTATACGCAAAAATAGAAGA
>JAQWCP010000048.1 GCA_028705905.1 Oscillospiraceae bacterium | reverse complement strand
CCGTTGCATTTTACGCACAGGGATATTTGGAGCTGATCAGACCGGGAGATGTTGTGCTGGTGCTCTATCCCCATCGTCATGAATATAGTGTTGGCCGGCTGGTGGGAAAAGGGTTGGAGAAAATGGGTGCGCGGCCTGTTTATTGCAGGCCGAATGCTACATTTGCGGAAATGTGCCGGCTCATCCAGGAAGAACAAGTCAATTCCATTTCCGGGTTGCCCACGACTATCTTGTCATTGGCGCGGTATTGCGCAGCATTCCAGTATGATTTTCCCATCAAAAGTTTGATGATTTGCGGAGACTCTTTTTCGCCCTTTGCAAGGGCAGAAATGGAACGGATTTGGCATAGTGAGATATTTGATCATTATGGTTTGGCAGAGAGCGGATTGGGATTGGCGTTGGAGTGCCAATCCCATCAAGGGATGCATATATGGGAAAAGAATATGTATGTGGAAATTCTGGATGAAACAGGACACCAAGTGCCGGACGGTGTATGGGGAGAAATCGCGTTAACCACATTGGCCCGGCGCGGCCAACCGCTGATTCGCTACCGAACGGGCGACAGAGGAAGGATTTTACCCAACCTGTGTGCTTGTGGCAGTGTGCTCAAGCGGCTTGATCGCATTGGAGGCCGTCTTGTAGAAGAAAAGAAGACGCTGTCTATCCACACATTGGATGAAGTAATTTTCCCGCTTTCAGGGGATATTATAGATTATGCCGCGCAACAAACAGAAACCGGGTTGCATTTAGATGTAGTAAGTGGCGCGCCACAGGAAGAACTGCTATCTCGCATTCGGGAGCAGAAATTTGATGTGACACTGACCGTGTATCCGCTGGAAGGTGCAAGACCAGTTTGTGCAGGGAAGCGGGCATTTCAAAATGAACCGCTCAGCTGCATGTGGGGAATGGTGTAAGCTTGCTGCACGGCATAGAAGCGGTGAAAAGAGGAAAAACGTATGCATCTGTTTTTGACAGGAAAAGTGAGAGTGGGAAAATCGACAATCGTTCAGCAGGTGTTGCAGGAATACCGGGGGACGGTCGGCGGGTTTCGCACGATATTGGGCCCTTTGATGGAAGATGGTGGCTCTGATGTATTTATGATTGATATCAATGAATCCAAGGAATTGGGCTGCAGACCAGAAAACCGGGTGGCCCGCAGAATTGGCACCACCAAGTATGAGGGGTTCCCAGAGGCGTTTGACCGCATTGGAACGGCTTTGCTACGGGCGGCCCAGGGAAAAGATTTAATCGTAATGGATGAGCTGGGCTTTATGGAAAGTGAAGCACATGAATTTCAGCAAGCGGTGATCGATTGCCTGGATGGAACCATCCCCATTTTGGGTGTGGTAAAACCGGCAAGCACGCCATTTTTGGAGCAGGTTCACAAGCATTTTCACACGACCTTGATGGAAGTGACAGAGCAAAACCGGGAGCATGTGCTGCGGGAGGCGCAAGAGCGCGTGTTCCATCCGCAATATGCGTAAAAACGAAGATAGGAGCGTTTAACGCTCCTATACATAGATAGACAACAATAGAATAGGAGGGCTGGGAATGCACGTAAAGATTGCATATGGCAGAACGGGGATCGAACTGGACAAAGCGGTTTCCTCTGCGGAAGTGCTTTTGTCTCGAACGCACGAATTATCCGGCGGAGGAGACGAAGATGGGTTGGTACGGGCTGCCATGGCACACCCCATTGGCAGTCCAACGTTACGGGAATTGGCCATCGGAAAACGTACCGCGACGATTCTGATCAGCGATCACACGCGCCCTGTTCCCAGCCAGCACATTTTACCGTTTATGCTAAAAGAATTGCGGGAGGGGAATCCGGACATTGATGTGACGCTCTTGGTGGCCACTGGGTTTCATCGGGAGACAACGCCAGAGGAACTGGTCTCCAAGGTGGGCCGGGAAATTTATGAGCGGGAGCGGATTGTGGTTCATGACTGTCAGGATGATGCGAATTGCATTCCCGTTGGCGTTCTCCCTTCCGGCGCGCCATTGGACCAAAATGTCTACCAATCAGTCAAGGGGCTGACGGCGGCGGAAGCCGCCGCAGCACCAGATGGGATTTTGATTATTTGTGCTGCGTGTGAGGATGGCGTCGGTGGAGAATGGTTTTATCATGCGCTGAAAACGTGTGAAGATGGCAGCGCTTTGCTGCGGCAAATTCGCAACGTCCCGATGGAAGAAACACAGCCGGATCAGTGGCAATATCAAATTTTATTGCGTATCATGGCGCATCATCGGATCATTTTTGTAAGCGATCCCAAAACCAAGACGATCATTGAGGATATTAAGCTGGAGTATGCGCCCACTTTAGAAGAGGCGTTGGAGCGCGCTTTTGCAGAAAAGGGAGAACAGGCGCATCTGGTTGTTATCCCGGATGGGATTTCTGTTGTTGTTACACCGGAAGCATAGGCCAAAGGAAAACAGGCAAGCAAACAGGGCGGCAACCGAAAGGCTGCCGCCCTGAGCCGTTCAAAAACCCCGACCTTCTCTGGAAGGTCGGGGTTTCAGTGTTTGTCTGCCGGGAAATGTCCGACTCTTGATCCATGCAGAACGCAGTTACGACGCCGGATGGACCAAACGCAGCTTTAACGTTTTCATCTGCTTCCATTCTCTCACAAAGAAGATGACGCAGCCCAATGCCAGGAGAGCATACAGCACAAGGGAACCCCAGCCTTTCATGAACATGACGTCGAACCCCAAGAGGGAAATGCGGTTATAAAGAGGTGCCTGCCCTGTGGATGGATCTAATTCTGTGGAGAGGCGCACAAGAGAAAGAAGAGAAAAAAGCCAATAGGGGATCGATGGCCAGATTACATTTCTTCCCCCCTTCTTCTCGATACAAAGGAATAAAAACAGAACGCCCCCTGCCAGATAGGCAAGGTCATATAAGTGCATCAGGGGCAGGACTTCTCCGATGTCCGCTAGGTACATCGTTGCATCACCCACCCCTTGGGCAGCCCAAAAGAACCCATCCCCTTGGAACCCGGCCTCCAATGCGGCGCGGGCACCGGAATAGTCAGAGGGCTTCACCTGCACCTGCAGGACAACGGAGAGCAAAATGGGCAGGAGCAAGGCAAATATGACAAGCCCAATCCGTATCTTACGCCAGCGCATTTCTTCTAACAATGGCATAGTTTGCAGTTCCATCTGTTGTCTCCCATCCGTTCTTATCAGAACTAACATATTCATAATAGTCGTATGTGTGTTGCGCAACTTTGAAATCTCGGTAATATTTGGTGACCGTAGCGCCACTGCTGTTCTTATTAGTGGATACATACCCCCTTCATTTGATACAAATGGAATGCCTTTGCAACAATAACACTTCAAAAGAAAAAAACCACTACATATACATAAATTAAATATTTTTCCTTTCAAGTGTTGTATAAAGCATACAACATGCAAGCCAAAAGGTCAACCAAGTTTTTCCAAATCTTATGATTTCAGAACATTTCCTGTTCATGATACAAATGGGAACGAGATCAAAAATCCCGCAACATTGCCACTGAAATGAATCAAAAAGCCGCAGCGGCACCCAGTCGGGTGCCGCTGCGGCTTTTTTGCGTGATCCTTATTTGGTGGTAAAATAAGCGATACCGGTTGTTCCAGGGCCGGCGTGGGCGGCGACAACACTGCCAAGAGAATAGATGGGAGCAGAAGATAGGTGGGGGAAGCAATCTATCAATTGTTGCAAAAGAACCATGTTGCCTGTATGCCCAAAGCAGAGGGGAAGGGAGGTATCGATGGGGTCTGATTGATCGGTCAATTTAAGGAGTGCTTGCATAGCCGATTTTGTCCCCCTGGCCTTTGCTACGTTATGCACTTCTCCATGCAAAAGGGCAATCACTGGCCTGATGTGCAATGTCTCACCCAAAAAACCTTGCATGCCGGACAGACGACCACCTTTTACCAGGTATTTCAGGGTATTTACCACTGCAAAGATGCGGACACGATCTGCAAGTTCACTGATATAAGCCGCAATTTCAGCAGCTGGCATTCCTTCCCGGTTGAGTTGCGCTGCCTTTTGTACCAGCAAGCCCAGGCCGATGGAGGTTGTACCCGTCTCTACAATATAAATGTTGTCTCGTCCGCTCATTTCTTTTGCCGCCTGGGCCGATTGATAGGTGCCACTTAGTTTCGAGGCAAGCGGAAGCACAATGATATCATCTTCCGGGAAGCGGTCGAATACTTCTTGAAAGGTACCGATGCTGAGAAGGGTGGTTTGAGGGAAATCTTCGCTCTGTGCCAGCTTTTCATAAAATGCTTCGTTGGTGATGGTGCGTTTATCCAAAAATTCTTCTGAACCAAAGCTGACTTTCAGAGACAGCATAATGATATTTTGCGCCTCCAATTCTGCGAGGGGGAGATCAGATGTGCTATCTGTTATCAGAATCGCCATATTATGTTATCCTTTCGTTGCGATCAAATTATTTACTTAAGATTTTCGAAAAAATCTGTGAGCCGCTGCAAAGAGCTTGTCAACATCTCCAATTCCGGTTCCTGTAACACAGCGCCCACTTGTGCGATCATTTCCTGGTGAAACCCGGTGTGCATTTCATTGGCCTGGTGTCCGCTTTTTGTCAGCTCTACCAGAACAATCCGCCGGTCTTGCGCCCGGCCAGCACGGGTCAAATACCCTTTTTTCACCAGAGTATTGACCGCAGTGGTTAAAGCGCCCACAGAGATGTCCAAAGCGGCGGCGATTTGGGACATGGTGTTCTGCTCTTGCTGTTGCAGGCGAAAGGTGGTGTCTAGGATGTGGAGTTCTTTTACAGATAGATTGGTAAGCCCGGTGGCGTTTAGCGCGCGTTCTTCCCATGCCAGAATCTGATTAAACGTTTCCACAAAAAAACGATTTAATTCCTGCGCCTGATAGTCTGTCATTTTTTCACCTCTTTTTAAGTTTGATTATTTTAACATAAAAATGTTTTAACTTCAAGATAATTTTTAAACAAAAAAGCATCATAACAAATGGTCATTTGTTATGATGCTTCACAGATGCAAAACCATTGAATCGGGCCAAAAGGGAGCGGCGCATGAAATGACTCAAGCGGCCGCAACAATGGCGCCTGTTTTCTGGAGCAAGCGGAGCAGAACCACTGCGGTTTCCGCGCGAGAAATGTGGTGAAGGGGGCGAAGCAAATTACCCGAACCGACAATGAGCCCGCTGCCCACGTTCCACAGAACGGCATCTTTTGCCCAGGCGCTAACCTGGGACACATCGGAAAAAGAGAACAAGCCATCGGCTGAACCGCTGGGAAAAGATGTTTGCTGGGCAGCCCGCTGGATCATGACCATTGCCTCTTGACGTGTAATGTTGGCATTGGGTGCAAAGGTGCCATCCCCCCGGCCTGTGACCACCCCGTATTTGCAGGCTGTTTCCACTGCACGACTAAACCATGCGTTGGCAGGGACATCTTGAAATATGGCACCGCTGGGTTCGGCTCCTTGGAGGTTCAGCGCGCGAACCAAGACGGTGGCAAATTCCGCGCGGGTGATGGCGGCTTCTCCGTCAAAACGACAGTCCCCTTTTCCCTGAAACAGATTCAGGTTGCTCAATTGCAAAACAGCGGATTCATACCATGTACCTGCGATATCTGGGAAAGGAGACTCTGCAAACGGATGACCCAACAGGGCAAGCATGCGGTCGATCCGCAGCAGGCCATAGCCGTATGCTGGATCAAACCCTGCGGCGCCCAAATCTTCTGCCGATTGAGCCAGGAGTGTGAGAAATTTGTCCGGGGTGAGAGAAGGATCCCCTTGAAGCGCCAACGCCGCCGCGGCTGTGACAAACGCGCAGGAAAAAGACGAGCCGGAATCCGTTGTAGAAAGATACCCCCCGTCGTAAACGGAGACACCAGGTGCCACCAGCCAGGTATATTGCTTGCCCTCTGGATTGCGCTGGGAGAAAATAGCCACCTGGCCGTCCGAATCCACGGCGCCCACCCCGGCCACAGCAGGATAGGCCCCGGGGAAATATGCTTGTGTGGTACCGGCGTTTCCGGAGGCGGCAACGACAATGACCCCGCTGTGGATGGCGCGGGCAATGGCGGCCTGCAGCACTGCGCTGTCCATGGGTGTGCCAAAGCTCATATTGATGATGTCACAATCATAGGAAAGGGCCAAGTCAATGGCGTCGGCAAGCAAGGGGAGGGAAATACTTTCTCCCCCGTCAAATGCTTTGATAGAGATAATCTCCGCGCCCGGCGCAACGCCGTCTACCCCCAAGTCATTACCTGGAACGCCTGCACTCAGGCCGCTTACGATGGTTCCGTGACCGTATTGATCCGATCCGTCATCATTGCGCATGGAGAGACGGGTAACATGGCTGGCATCCAAATCTTCTAAATTGACGCCGGAGTCGATGATGCCAATGCGGACACCTGTCCCATCCAAACCGAATGTGCTTGCCGCATCGGCATGAATGATGTTTCGCGCCCAGTCCCCTTCGTATGCAAGAGCGGGAAAAGAGAAAAAAATGAGCAATAGGGCAAAAGAGAGCAATGCCAAACCAAAACGCTTCATAGCTTCCTTCTTTCGTGTCTTGTTCTGAATTGTGGATCATGAGAATACAGGTGTTTTGGCATTTATTCGTGTTTGGTTTCTCCCAGTTGCAGGGCTGCTTGGACCATGATGGCACATTCCATCCGTTTGCGAAACAGATGGCAGCCATACTCATAAGCGCCCGTAATGCTCCCGGTTGCGTGGTAAGCGTTGGCGGCGCAGCCGCCTGCGCAATACAGCCGGGCCCAGCAGTCTTTGCATTCCGCCTTTGCGTAGATGTTGCATTGCTGAAATGTTTCCTGCAAAGAGGGATTGGTCACGCCATCCCACACCGTCCCCATGCTGTACTTGGGATCTCCAACAAACTGGTGGCAAGGGAATAGCTCCCCCCAGGGTGTAACAGCCAAATATTCCGTGCCAGAGCCGCATCCGGTGATGCGTTTGTAAATGCAGGGGCCAGATTGAAGATCAATCATATAATGATAGAAGGTAAAGCCGCGGCCTTCCTCCTCCCGTTTCAGCATTTCTTTGGCCAGCAGCTCATATTGTTCATATAACTGAGGCAGGTCTTCTTCTGTGAGCGCGTAAGGCTCGCCGGGGGCGCAAACCACAGGCTCCATACTGAGCTGCGTAAATCCAAGATCCGCCATGTGGAAAATATCGTTGGTAAAATCCACGTTATGATGGGTGAAAGTACCTCGTATATAATAGTCTTGCTGCCCGCGGCGCCTGACGAATTCTTGAAACTTGGGTACAATTTGATCGTAACTGCCGTTTCCGTTGTAATCTTTTCGTAAATGGTCATGAATTTCTTTCCTACCGTCCAGGCTGAGGACAACATTGTGCATCTCACGATTGGCAAAGTCCATGACGTCATCATCCAGCAGGATGCCATTGGTGGTCAGAGTAAATCGGAATTTTTTGTTATGTACTGCTTCTTGGCTGCGCCCGTAAGCAACCAATTGCTTGACTACCTCCCAATTCATCAGCGGCTCACCGCCAAAGAAATCTACTTCCAAATTGGTGCGGCTGCCAGATTGCGCAATGAGAAAATCCAACGCTTGTTTGCCGGTTTCAAAATCCATCAGCGCCCCCTGACCCTGATAATTGCCTTGACTGGCAAAACAGTACGTGCAGTTTAAATTGCAAGTATGGGCCACGTGGAGGCAGAGGGCTTTGATGACTGGCTTGGGCGGATGCCATTGAACGGGGTTGTCCAAATAGGACTCGGAGGAAAACAGTGTCCCGTTCGCTTTTAGCTGCTCGATGTCTGCGAGACAAAGAGAAAGTTCGTCTCTCGTTACATCGGGCCGGTCACCGTATGTTTCCAATAGCTGCTGAATGATTTCTTCTTTGGAATGGGTTTCATATAAAGCAATCGCATCATAAGCCACGTCGTCCACCACGTGGACAGAGCCGCTTGGAATGTCCAAAACAATGTGATAGCCATTTAATTTATATTGATGTATCATCCGCGTTCCTTCCTTTTCATAAAAATTGCCGCTTGTCCACAAATCGTGGTACAGGCGGCAATTTTGTCTTTTGCACTTATTTGCTGGCCTTTTGTTCGCAGGGTTGATTGGCAACGCCGCAGGAAGTTTTGCAAGCGGACTGGCAGGAGGTTTGACATTCACCGCAGCCGCCGGTTTGTACGCTCTTTGCAAGATCGCGGGTATTTAATGTTTGAATTCTCTTCATAATAGGAATCTCCTTCCGTGAAAGTACATATGATCTTCTTTTAGTTTATGACTTTTTCCCGTTTCTGTCAATACGGAACGTGGTGTGATTGGGAAATTCTGCTTCCAAATAAACGTGGC
>JAQWCP010000047.1 GCA_028705905.1 Oscillospiraceae bacterium | reverse complement strand
GCGGTAATCTAATTCTTATTGCCAGAAGATTACGACATAGAACCGGAGGGGCAAACATGTCCTTTTTATCAGAGACAAAACAAGAAATTTGCAAAACGCCAATAGACCATAAATGCTGCGCGTTGGCGGAAGCGTGCGGTGTTTTGTTGTATGGCAATGCGTTTTCCCGTGATGGAATCCGCATTATGACGGAAAGCAGAGATTTTGTGCGGCGTTTGCCCCGGCTGTTTCAGCGCGCTTTTGACGTGAGTTTTGATGTACTACCTGATTTGCAGCACAAAGGGAAGCTGCAATTGCAAATCATCAACAGAGAGAAGATTGAACGCGTTTTTGATGCCTATGGATATGGTAGCGCCCATACGGTCTCGCTCCATATCAATTTTGCACTGTTGGAGTCAACTTGTTGTCGGAACGCTTTTTTTCGCGGGGTCTTTCTTGCGGGCGGGTTTGTCACCAACCCAGAGAAGGGGTATCATCTGGAGCTGCTGACATCCCATAGCTATGTGAGCCGGGAAATGGCCACCTTGCTGCAGGAAGAAGGATTTTCCCCCAAAGAGACAGCGCGGGGGGCCAATCAGGTGGTATACTTTAAACAGAGCGAAGCCATTGAGGATTTTCTTACCACCATCGGCGCACCGGTGGCGGCCACAAAGGTGATGATGGCGAAGGTGGAAAAGGATCTGCGCAACCGAGTCAACCGCAGGGTCAATTGTGATGCGGCTAATTTAGACAAGGCCATTGAAGCCGCCCAGAGCCATTTGGAGGCCATCCGCAGGTTGGATACCAGTGTGGGGCTGCACACATTACCGGACAAGCTGCAAGAGACCGCTGCCCTGCGTATGGCCTATCCGGAGTTGACGTTGTCGGAGCTGGCAGAGCAGTTTGACCCACCTGTGACAAAGTCTTGTTTGCACCACCGCCTGCGCAAGCTGGCAGATCTGGCCAAGGAAGGCAATCAGTTGTGAACCCATAGAAGAGGAGCAATATCATGTCATTTGTCCATCTCCATGTGCATACGGAATACAGTTTGTTGGATGGTGCCTGCCGCATCCAGAATCTGATGCAGCGGGTGAAAGACCTGGGGCAAACGGCGGTAGCCATTACAGACCACGGCGTCATGTACGGTGTCATCGATTTTTATAAAGCCGCTAAGGCAGCGGGAGTCAAACCGATCATCGGCTGTGAGGTCTATGTGGCACCCCGGGGGCGGCAGGATAAGATCAAGGCGCTGGACGGAGATGCGCGGCATTTGGTGTTGCTGTGCCGGAACGAGACGGGGTACCGGAATTTATCTTATCTTGTGAGCTGTGGCTTTTTAGAGGGGTTTTATGGAAAGCCGCGAGTGGATTTGGAGCTGTTGCGGGACCATGCAGAGGGGCTCATCGCTCTGTCTGCCTGTCTGTCTGGGGAGGTGCCAAAGCGTCTCTTGGCGCAGCAGTATGAAGAGGCCAAAGAGTATGCTTTGGAAATGCAGAACATCTTTGGAGAAGGAAATTATTATTTAGAGCTACAGGATCATGGGATTGTGCAACAAAAGACAGTCAACGAGGGGATATTGCGTTTGCATCAAGAGACGGGGATCCCCCTGGTTTCGACCAACGATGCCCATTATCTCAAACGGGAAGATGCCCGGATGCAGGATATTCTCCTCTGCGTGCAGACCAATCGGACGGTGGATGAGCCAGACCGGATGAGGATGGGCGGAGAAGAGTTCTATATCAAATCAGAAGAAGAGATGCGTTCCCTGTTTCCGGCCCTTGGAGAGGCGGCGGATAACACGGTGAAAATTGCCGACCGCTGCCAGATGGAGTTTGTCTTTGGTGTCCATCATTTGCCGGAATTTAAGCATCCTGATGGCATTCCCGGAGAGCAATACTTTGACACTTTGTGTCGGGAAGGGTTCGCGCGGCGTTACCCGGATGCCAGCCCCGCCTATCAGGCACGGCTGGAGACGGAAATGAAAATGATTGCTCGCATGGGATTTGTGGATTATTTTCTCATTGTCAGTGATTTTATTTCCTACGCCAAAGGGCAGGGGATTCCTGTCGGCCCGGGCCGCGGCTCTGCGGCAGGTAGCATGGTGTCATATTGCCTTGGCATTACGGACATCGACCCGATGAAATATGGACTGTATTTTGAACGGTTTTTGAATCCGGAACGGATTAGCATGCCGGATATTGATATCGACTTCTGTGTTAACCGCAGGCAGGAGGTCATCGACTATGTAACGGAAAAATACGGCTCGGATCACGTATCTCAGATCATCACCTTTGGTACCATGGCCGCCAGGGGTGCCATCCGTGATGTGGCCCGGGCGCTGGATGTGCCCTACGCCAAAGCGGACGCCATTGCAAAGCAGGTGCCGTCCACTTTACATATCACGCTGGAAGAGGCGCTGCGGGTTTCAAAGCCCTTGCGGGACCTGTACGAAGAGGATGAAGAAGTCAAACAGGTCATTGACGCGGCCAAAAGCCTGGAAGGTATGCCCCGGCACGCTTCCACCCACGCAGCCGGCGTTGTCATCACCAAACAGCCTGTATATGAATATGTGCCGTTGGCCAAAAACGACGAGTCCATCGTAACCCAATATACCATGGTTCGTTTGGAAGAGCTGGGCCTTTTGAAAATGGATTTTCTGGGGCTGCGAAACCTAACTGTTCTGGCAGATGCCGTTCGAATGGTGCGGGACCGGGAACCCGAATTTGCATTGGAAAAGATACCAGAAGACGACCCGGCGGTCTTTCAGATGTTGACGGCCGGGCGAACATCTGGTGTATTCCAGATGGAAAGCGCCGGCATCACCGGCGTTTGCATGGGGTTGAAGCCCCAGAGCATTGAGGATATCACAGCGATCATCGCTCTTTACCGGCCTGGCCCGATGGAATCCATTCCCCGGTTCATCGCTTGCAAGCAGAATCCGGAAAAGATCCGATATAAGCATCCGATGCTGGAAGAGATTTTGCATGTGACATACGGCTGCATCGTGTACCAGGAACAGGTGATTGAGATATTCCGAAAGCTGGCAGGATATAGCTTGGGCCAGGCGGACATGATGCGGCGGGCCATTTCGAAAAAGAAAGCCAAAGAGATTGAAAAAGAGCGAAAGGCGTTTGTTTTTGGTGATCCGGAACGGGGCATCAAAGGCGCCATCCAAACTGGAATGGAGCGGTCCATTGCAGAGTCCATTTATGATGAAATTTACGACTTTGCGAATTATGCGTTTAATAAAGCACACGCAGTGGCATATGCCGTTGTGGCTTATCAGACCGCCTATTTTAAATGCCATTATACCAAAGAGTATCTGGCGGCCTTGCTTACCTCTGTTTTGGACAATTCTGCAAAAGTGGCAGAGTATATCGCCGAATGCAAGGCATATGGCATCGGGCTTTTGCCACCGGATGTGAATCAGTCCCGGGATCAGTTTACCGTGGAGGGGGAGAGCATCCGGTTTGGCCTTGTGGCGGTGAAGGGTGTGGGGCGAGGCTTTATTCAGACGCTGCTGCTGGAGCGGGAAACGAATGGGCCATTTCGATCTGCCTTTGATTTTTGTAAGCGGCTGTTCCAAAAGGAACTGAACCGCCGGGTGCTGGAAAGCCTCATCAAATGCGGCGCATTGGACTGTTTTGGAGAAACCAGGGCGACGTTGTTAGAAGGATATCCCGGCATGATGGATCAGATCGGCGGAGATCTGCGCCGTAATTTGGAAGGGCAGTTGAATCTATTTGGTGACGAGGGAATGTCTGGCCAGGAGGGTTATCTGCGCAAGCTGCCGGAATTTTCCCTCCGAGAGAAAATGGCCATGGAAAAGGAAGCCACAGGACTATACCTGTCCGGACACCCCATGGATGAATACCGGGATTTGGTGAAAAAGAGGAACGCGAGGGCTGTTGGGGCGCTGTTAGAGGCGTTCCAAGGGGAGGCGCCTGCAAAACAATCGGTGGAAGATGGAGCGAAGGTCACCGTGGCAGGCGTCATCACCGCTATGAAAACCAAAACCACAAGAAACGATTCCATTATGGCGTATGTCACGTTGGAAGACGATACCGGCATCATTGAGCTTTTGGTGTTTTCCCGGGTGCTGTCAGAGCATAGAGGGGCTTTGGTAGAAAACACTCCGGTGCTGGTCACCGGGCGGGTATCTGCCCGGGACGAGAAAGACCCACAGATTTTGGCGGACTCCATCCATCTGCTGCAGCAGGAGCTGGGTGAAGAGCTGGTGGAGGCCGAACCAGCAAACACCAAAACCATACAGGGAAGCAAGCTTTACCTGCGTCTGCCATCAGGGACCTGCCAGGAGATGGATCACCTGAATCGGCTGTTTTTCATGTTTCCGGGAGAAACGCCGGTGGTGCTTTATTGTGCAGATACGCGAGAAAGAATGGGTGGGCGCTGCTTGCTTCACCCGGCGCTGATGCAGGAATTGCGCGATGTATTGGGGGAAGAAAACGTGGTGTTAAAATGAAAAGCGAGAGGGAAAAAGTTTGGTCATATTAGGAATTGATCCGGGCATTGCCACCGTGGGGTTCGGCGTCATCCGGACAGAAAAAAATGAACATAAAATGATTCAATATGGGGTCATTAGCACCCCGGCGGGCCGGCGGCTTTCTGCCCGACTTTTGCAAATTGCAACGGATTTGGAGCAGCTCATTGAGATGTTCCGCCCAGATGCCATTGCGGTAGAAGAGCTGTTTTTCAACACCAATGTGAAAACCGGGATTTCTGTGGCCCATGGCCGTGGCGTCATTTTGATGATGGCGGAAAAATGCGGAGTCCCATTGTATGAATATACACCGCTGCAAGTCAAGCAGGGGGTGGTGGGCTATGGCCGGGCAGAAAAGATGCAGGTGATGAAAATGACACAGCGTCTGCTGCGCTTGGAAAAAATTCCACGCCCCGATGACGCTGCAGATGCGCTGGCTGTGGCGCTTTGCCACGGGCGGGCTTCCTCCTCGCTCTTGCAGCTGATGCGGACGGATTAAGACAAAAGGGAGACAGGAGAAAATCGATGTTTTATTATGTCAATGGAACAGTGGCCCATGTGGAGCCGTACCGGGCCGTCATCGACTGCAACGGCATTGGGTACGACTGTGCCACTTCGGCCTATACGTTGGCGGGACTCAAAGTGGGGGAAAAAGCAAAGTTATATACATACCTGCATGTGCGGGAAGACGTGTTTGATCTATATGGCTTTTCCAGCCAAAGCGAGCTGGGCTGCTTCAAACTGCTTTTGGGTGTGTCCGGGGTTGGCCCCAAAGCAGCCCTTTCCATTTTGTCTGCCAATTCCCCTGAACAGTTTGCTATGTCTGTGATCACAGGGGAAGAAAAGGCGCTGACTGTGGCCCAGGGAATCGGGAAGAAGATTGCCCAGCGCATTATTTTGGAGTTAAAGGATAAGCTGAGCAAAGGTCAAATTGGCGGCCGGGGAGATGCGATGCAAATTCCGGACTTCCAGACGGCAAACAAAGGCGGAGAAGCCGCCGCCGCGCTTTCGGTTTTGGGCTATTCCACCACAGAGGTGTCCATGGCGTTGCGCGGACTGGACACGGAGGCGTTGACGTTGGAGGAGATCATCAAACAGGCCCTCAAACGCCTTAATAAGTTCCAATAAATTTGAAAAACAGAAGGGTTCGAAACGATGAGTATTGATTTTTCAGATGCGGATTTTCAGCGAGAGGAGCCAATTGTCAGTACCACATTGCTCCCGGGGGATGAAACGGAATATTCTCTGCGGCCCAAAAGGATTTCGGAATATATTGGCCAGGAAAAGGCGAAAGAAAACCTTTCTATTTTTATAGAGGCGGCCAAGATGCGGTCAGAGCCGTTGGATCATGTATTACTCCACGGCCCGCCTGGCTTGGGGAAGACAACCCTTGCAGGCATCATTGCCACAGAAATGGGTGTCAACCTCCGCATTACATCCGGCCCTGCCATTGAGAAGGCGGGAGATCTTGCGGCACTACTTACCAATTTAAACGAGGGAGACGTACTGTTTGTGGACGAGATCCACCGTTTAAACCGGGCCGTGGAAGAGATTTTGTACCCTGCGATGGAGGACTATGCGATTGACATCATCATTGGGAAAGGGCCGTCCGCCAATTCCATCCGGCTGGATTTGCCCAAGTTCACATTGATCGGTGCCACCACGCGGGCAGGGCAGCTTTCCGCCCCCCTGCGGGATCGGTTCGGTGTCACGTTGCGGCTGGAGCTTTATACACCGGAAGAACTTTCCGAAATTGTGCGCCGTAGCGCGGGTATTTTGAACGTGCCAATTGAGCTGGCAGGGGCGATGGAAATTGCATCCCGCTCCCGCGGGACGCCGAGAATCGCCAATCGAATGCTGCGCCGCGTGCGAGACTTTGCCCAAGTGCGCGCCAGCGGGGTTATTACGCAGGAAGTGGCGGATGAGGCGTTGACGGCTTTGGAGGTAGACTATTTGGGGTTGGACGCCATCGACCGGCGGATGCTGTGTAGCATGATCGAAAATTATGACGGTGGTCCGGTGGGGTTGGAGACGCTGGCCGCGACCATCAACGAAGAAGCTGTGACACTGGAGGATGTATATGAGCCGTATTTATTGCAAAAGGGCTTTTTGACTCGGACCCCCCGGGGACGCTGCGTAACGCGGAAAGCGTATGAGCATTTGCATCTGGTACTGCCCGGTATGGATCAATTGCAGTTGTAGCAAATGATATGAAAAGGGTATGATTTGAGATCGAGTGGCTCAAAACAGAAGAGAATTCAGGGTAAATCAGACAAAAAAACGTCAGATGGATCTGCCGCAATAAAAATATTTTACAAAAAGACTTGACAGGGCTGCACTGCAAAGCCTATAATAAAAATTGTTATAGAAGGAGTTTATCAATTTGGGCGAGTTCCATGATCCCTTTCTGGATATGAGCGACGAGACACTGTGTGACCGTGCCGCATCAGGTGACCGTATCGCAGAAGAAACGCTTGTACTGCGCTATGCCCGCTTGGTGCGCATTTTTGTGCGCCCATACTTTTTGGTGGGCGGAGACAGCGAAGACTTGATTCAGGAAGGCATGGTAGGTTTGCTAAAGGCAGTACGAGAATACGATCCGTCCCAGAATGCATCGTTTCATACCTATGCAGAGTTGTGTATGCGCAGCAGAATCTATTCTGCCATTCGAGCCGCAACGCGAGATAAGCATGCGCCTTTGAATCGATATATCCCTTTTGAGCATCCTCAGTTGCAGGAATTGACCGATCGATCTATTGCCCGTGGATCTTCTAAGAATGATGACCCGGAGACGTTGTTGCTTCAAAAAGAAGCTCATGTTGAATTGTTGGGCACCATTCAAGATTGTTTGTCTGATTATGAGCGAACGGTGTTGGAATTGTATTTACAAGGGTCATCCTATTCCGAGATTGCAACCGAAATGGGCTGTTCTGTTAAGTCGGTAGACAATGCAGTGCAGCGTGTCCGGCGCAAATTAGCGCGCCAATGATCCAGGCGAATTCAGCGCAGGCTGAAATACGCATATATGCCCAACGCACACTGGAGTGTGCAAAATCAGTCGGTGCAATTCCGTACGAGGGCGAAGACTTTGTCAAAGAGAGGGTTAGAAAATGTACGAGGACAAGACACTTATCTGTAAGGAATGCGGCCAAGAGTTCGTATTCACCGCTGGCGAGCAGGAATTCTATGCAGAAAGAGGCTTCCAGAATGAGCCGCAGCGCTGCAAATCCTGCCGCGACGCTCGTAAAAATGCAGCCAGAGCGCCCAGAGAACACTTTATTGCTGTATGCGCTGCCTGTGGCGGTGAAGCAAGAGTTCCCTTTGAGCCGAAATCTGACAGACCTGTGTATTGCAGCGACTGCTTTGCACGCATTAAAGAGCAACAGTAAGGTAAATTGCACGCTCCGGTAACAGAGAGTGAACAAACGGCCCTTTCGTAAAGATGAAAGGGCCGTTTCCCTATTTTCCGTTTGGGAACGGGAAAATTTTCAATTCACTCTTGCAATCGAAGGAGAAATCGGGTATAATAACTTTCGTTCCTTCAAAATACATATAAAAACAAGAGAGCAGTTTGGTTTGTATGTGCCTTTGGCTCGGTTGGAACGAGGGAAGGTTTTAGGTAGGTATCTGTGGCCCATGCGGCAGCTATTTGGTTGGCATCACAATGTTGAAAATATTTGGGGGCGTAGCTCAGCTGGGAGAGCGTACGGTTCGCATCCGTAAGGTCGAGAGTTCGATCCTCTTCGTCTCCACCAAGTCAAAAACCTTGAAACTACTATGGTTTCAAGGTTTTTTTTTTGCCTTTTGGAGCGTGCAACTGTGCGGCAAAACGCAAAAAGCGCACAAAAAAGCGCACAACTTACGAAACAAGAGGCGCAAAGCATTGATACACCGAGAAAAGAAAGGTGTTTTCAATGGCAA
>JAQWCP010000046.1 GCA_028705905.1 Oscillospiraceae bacterium | reverse complement strand
TGACTTGCCGTCATCATCTCATACGGATCCACGATATCATTTCCCGCCGGGCTTTCATAAATATTATTCCGGCTGCAGAGAACAAGATCATTTCCATCGTTAACTGCTTTTTCATAAAGCATTTCGCACATTTGAGGTTCGACAAAGTCATCGCTGTCCACAAACAGCAGATATTCTCCTTCTGCCCTGTCTGCTCCATAATTTCTGGCATAACTGACGCCATGGTTTTCAATCGAGTACACGGAGACCTTCTCCGCATACTTTTTCTCATATTCCTCCAGAATCGACAGGCTGTTATCAGGGCTCCCGTCATTGACTACAATAATTTCGATATCTTCAAGCGTCTGATTTACAAGACTGTCCATACAGGTACGCAGGTAGCGTTCTACATTATATACGGGTACAATCACACTGATTTTACGCATGTCCTCCTCCTTTAAGTAAGCGTTTTTAACAGTCTCTTAAGTTTCTTTTTCAACTTTTTCACGTTCACAGCAATCCTGTTCTCAGGGACATAGCCCCCATACTTCTTTGCTACGAATCTAAACGAACGTTTATGAAAGTCCTTCCAAAATACTTCTCTGCACTCAGGCCTTTCAAATGGCCGGACCAACGGGGTCTGTAAACTATCTTCAATTCGGCATGCGCGGTATTCCACAGCTTCTTTCACCGCTTCAAAAGCGGCATTGCCGTCATCGTTATTCAATAAGACAAGAGAAACGCCCCGGTTGTCATTAAATCCCGGTGCCGCCTTTCTGATTTTCCAATAATCTGCAATGGTGATATCACCGGGATGCATGGTGGATTTATAAGGGCATTGATAGCAGCAGGGTCTCAATATATGATGTCCGTAGAATAAGTTTTTAAAAACCTCGCTGTCCACCTTGGCGCCTGAAGCAAACATCATCGTTTCAATGTGGGCTGCCCACCCGTGGTCCCTCTTATTTCGGAAATCCACATTCACACACTTGCTATGATTCCTTCTTTCCTGCCATTTTATATACGCTTTCCAGACGTTTGAACTCGGCACTCCATGACATACGATATCTACGCAGCACAGATGATCGTATTCTTTGCCAAGAAAACCTTGTAAACCTGCCACTTGACAGGATGTACCAGAAAATAATACCTTTTTTCCCGCATCCAAATCGGTCCTTACCATTTTAAATACACCCCTGAGGTCACTTTGAATGTATTTTGAGCCCCGCATCTGATTCCTGTCTTCCGCTTTTTCTGCGCGGACATGAGCGGCAAGAAAGTCATCCGTCAGCACGCAGCCATAAACGATTCCGCCCTGCTCCAATATGTTATCAGATAATGCCGTAAAAATGCCGCCAGAACGTGACGCCATGCGTGTACTGATATCTTTATGCTTTACTGCATATACTTTTGGTGCTTCCCAATTCATCACCCACAAATCCCCCTGGAATAATAGCCTTTGATCCGCTGTTCTTCTTTAAAACGACAGACCGCAAGGCATTTATAGCAACGAATGCACTTACCGGCATCCACCGCAGGATAGAGGAATCCCTCCTCATCCGGCTCCATAGAGATGGCTTCCACGGGACAGATCGCATAACATGCGGAGCAGCCGCAGCAGTTTTCCTTTTCATTAAATAAAACAGGTAAATCACCGATCGTCTTTTTCATATATTTCTCCATTCCTTTCACTTCGCTCAAGGCACAAACAAGTAATGAAAAATGTTGTATGCCTCCACTTTTTGATTTATAATTTCTATACGGAATAGCAATACACTACAGAGCACGGGGAGGTGAGTGGCGAAATTATTTCGACCCCGCATATATATATGTGCCGTCATCCTTTCAAGCACAAACAAGTGGGACATTGAGCCCGGACTCTTATCATTGGTAATAAACCATGTTTATTTAGTCGCAGGATGGCAGTCAATGTTGCTATTCCTTTTTCTGTTAAGGTGGTGATACTTATGATGAGGCTTATTTACCCCATCTGCTGTGGACTTGATGTACACAAAAATGTTATCGTTGCAACCATCGTTACTACTAATAATCTTGGAATCTCTGAATACAATCAGAAATCTTTTTCAACCATCAATTCTGATATCCGGAAATTTCACGACTGGCTAATTGAAAATGACTGTAAACACGTCTGTATGGAATCCACCGGAAAGTATTGGATTCCTGTTTTTAATTATCTTGAAAATGACATTAATATTTGTCTGACACATCCAAAGTATGTGAAAGCTATCAAAGGTAAGAAAACAGACAAAAAGGATTCTAAATGGATTGCTGATCTTTATAAATTCGACTTGGTCAGATGCTCTTTTATTCCACCAAAAGATTTCCGCCAGCTTCGAGAACTTGCCCGTTATCGCTTTAAACTGGTCTGTATGAAATCCTCTGAGAAAAATCGAATCCAAAACTGCATGACTGTTTCAAACATCGGAATTGCAAGCATCCTATCTGATCCTTTTGGTAAAACCGCTACTGAAATCATGGCTTATCTTCTCGCTAATACCTCAGAAACGATTGATGACAAAGCAGTCCGAAAACTCATAAGAAAAGGTGCAAAGGCTAAATCTGATGAAATCATTGAGGCAATCAAAGGTTACAACATTGAAACCGACCAGGCGAAAAAGATTGAATTAGCTCAAGGACATCTTGAATATCTTGATGATATGATTGCCCAAACAGAGGTTGAACTTTATGTTCGTATCAAACCTTACTATGAATTTGTAGAATTCATAGCTTCTATTCCTGGAATAACTGAACTAAGTGCAACCATTATCCTAGCTGAAATCGGTGTTGATATGAACATCTTCGATGATGCAAAACACCTTTGTTCTTGGTGTGGCCTTTCCCCATCCAACAATGAATCTGCTGGCAAGAAAAAATCTGTCCGTATTGCAAAAGCTGGCGCATATTTGAAACCGATGATGGTTCAATGTGCTCTTGCTGCTATCAAGAGCAAAAAGCTACCCTATTTTGCAATTAAGTATGGAAGAATCAAGAAACGTCGTGGTCACAAAAAGGCTATTATCGCCATTGCAAGAATGATGATGGTATGCATCTATCACATCGTTTCTGAAAAACAACCTTTTTATCCAACTGATTATACGGAATTGATGGATCCACACTTCAATCAGCCAAAAGTAACTCTGAATGATGCAAATGTTTTTGCCTACCTAGAATCTCAAGGTTACGATACTTCTTTATTGGTAAAATGCAACGATAACTAATACCGATTAACTCAATACTTATAAAAAGGGGTTTTAGGAACCCTTAGTTAAGGTCGTCTCAAAATCCACTTTATTTTTCACTCTTATCCTCTTTATTAAGATTTATCCGTCAAAAGCATATCATATTCCAAGATGTATTTCAAGTTTTCCTGCTTTTAGGCCCTTCCACTTTTTGGGCCTCCGCATTTAGATTCCTTGACAGCCCGCAGACATTGGCATAAAATAATGGTTACAGGAGGAAGCTATGATGAGCCATTCAACACTTGAAATAGATAATGCCGTTATCCTCGCCGCCGGATTTGCATCCCGGTTTGCACCGCTTTCCAGGACAACCCCGAAAGCACTGCTGAACGTCCGCGGGGAGATTTTGATTGAGCGTCAGATCCGTCAGTTGAGGGAGGCGGGTATCCATGACATTTATGTCGTCACCGGCTATCTGGGGGAGCAATTTTCCTATCTGACGGATCGGTGGGGGGTTACCCTGATTGAAAACCGGGAGTATCAAACCCGCAATAACCATTCCTCCGTATGGGCCGCCCGCGGCGTGCTCGCAAACACCTACATCTGCTCTTCCGACAACTATTTTCCGGAAAATGTATTTTCTGCTTCTTCTCCGAGTCCCTATTACTCTGCCCTGTACGCGCACGGTCCCACCGAGGAATACTGCCTGGCAACAGATGAATCCGGCCGGATCACAGATGTCCGAATCGGAGGCGCAGACTCCTGGTATATGTTGGGACACGTATTGTTTGACACCAACTTCTCCAGCCGGTTTTTAAAAGTCTTGGAGGCGGAATATGACCTTCCCGAGACACAAAATCTAATGTGGGAGGATATCTATAGGAAGCATTTGGAGGAACTGACACTGTATATTAAAAAATATTCCGCCGGCAGCATCCTGGAGTTCGATACTCTCGATGAATTGTGCCGGTTTGACAGTTCCTACTGTGCCTACCGCGATTCACTTTCAAAATAGAATTTGGAAATATAATAAAAAGGAAGATTCCCCGGGCGCTCGCCCTTGTACGGGAAATCTTCCTTCTTTATCGTCTGCTGCACTGCAGTCAATTCACTTTTCGCCCAGCCCGTCCTCAATCGCCTCTACCAGCGCACTTAACGCCTCCTGCTCATCCGGCCCGTCGCATACAAGCTCAATCTCATCTCCGTTTTTCACACAGGCAGCGAGTACGCTCAGCACACTTTTGGCATTTGCGGTCCCCTTTTTGTAGGCAAAGGTAATGAGAGACTGATAGCGGATTGCAATGTTACACAGCAGCCCCGCCGGCTTCAAGTGAAGCCCCGACGGGTTTTTAATCACTACTTTTTGACTTACCATGATTTCAATTTTACTCCCGTTTTTTATTCCAGCTGTGATACCCGCACCAGCGTCTTCACAGAGTTCAGCAGTTCACAGCCAAGCGGAAGCTCGACTTGCACCGGGACTTCATAATCTCCGGTCTTCATCCCCGTCATATCTATCGTCATAGCTACGGAGCTTTCCGTCAACGCCTCCAGCATGCTGTCGCTGGCCTTCACTCCGATGACCAGTTTATCCGTATCGAACACCACCCGGAGATTGTTATCCAGATTCTGAACATTAATATTCTTCGTCTGAAGTGTCAGCTGCTTGCTGCCAATCGGTATGATGCTGACATTCACAATTGCGGATTTGACATTGTTCGCAACGATGATGTCATCCGGCATATAGTCTGAGAGATTAAGCTTTGTCTCAAAGTCTTTATCCTGACCCTCCAAAACGACGGCCCCTTCCGGCAGGTTAATCGCATACCTGTTCTGCGACAGCTTTCCAAGTGCTTCATCTGTTCCGGCAACCGATATCGTGGACGGCGTCACCGTGACGCTTCCAACTTGATATCCTTCTGCCGGTTCACCGACATAGTTCACATTCAAGCTGACATTATCCCGCACCGACCAGAGATCAATGTGCACATCCACCACCGGTTCACCGATGTCGAATTTCAGATAGCTTGTCTGCGAGGATAACATCTCATCCTGATTTTTATCATACACCTCGAGCTTACACGTCTTCGTCGTATCCTCTGATAAGTTTAAAGTACTCACCTCCGCAACAACCCGGTCAATCTTCCGAATCAGGGAAGCCGGGCCTGAGACCGTTACCTTTTCCGGCTTAGCCTCGGCGGAGCCCACCTCATATCCTTTTCCGGGAGTGTCTGTTGTGTTAACTGTGATTGTAAAATCACGGCTTTCCATATCTTCAATCTTAATCGCCATTGTTCTGGGAATAACTGTAATATTTTCACTCGCCACCCCGTCGCATGCCGCCGTAACCGGAACCATGACGGGAGTCGTATCCATATCCACAATCTGTCTCAGGTCTGCAACCGCTTCGATATCGCCTCCCCTGCCTTGCACGACGGAACTGTTCCCCTTTAAAATGACCGTCACCATCTGCTGTTCTTCCTCTACTCGGTAAGTCTTTCCTCCACTTTCAATGTAAGCACCGTTTTGAATGGTAACCGGAACAGAATAACTTTTGACCACCAACGGATCATTGATATTTACAATCAGCAGCCATACAGCGAGTGCTATTACGATCGACACAATTTTAAGGAGCAGGTTATTCATGAGTTTCTTCTGCATTTTTCACCCTCCCTCTCCTTCTCTTTTTGCCGGCTTCATCCCTTAAATTCTTCTTCTGAAGGTGATACAGCTGTTCCCGCAGTTCATTGGGCGCCACACCCGTATAGATTTTCCCTCCCAATGTATAGGAAACATTTCCTGTCTCCTCCGAAACGATGATCGTCAGTGCATCGCTTACCTCGCTGATTCCAACGCCTGCTCTGTGACGTGTCCCAAGGTCTTTACTGAGTGTCAGACTGTCAGAGAGCGGCAGGTAACACGTAGCAGCCACCACACGGTTGTTCCGCACGAGGACAGCACCGTCATGGAGAGGTGTATTGTACTCAAAAATATTAACCAGAAGCTGGCTGGTCAAAACAGAGTCCAGCAGAATTCCCGTTTTTTCATATTCCCCAAGAATAACATTGTTCTCAACAACTATCAGGGCGCCTGTTTTCACCTCGGCCATATCATATGTTGCCCGTATCAGCTCGTTGATCGTTCTGTCGCTGATTTTCCACTCTTCCAGCTTCATACTGTCGAAGCGAAAAATGGAATTAAACATACTTTTTTCTCCCAACTGCTCCAGAGCCCTTCTAAGCTCCGGCTGAAAGATGATAATAAGCGCAGTAATCGCCACCACACCGAGATTTTTAAAAATCCAGATAAGGGTATCCATATGAAGCAGGTACGCCAAAATCAGAAATATGACCACCATCATCAGCCCTTTAAGCAGCGTGTATGCTCTGGTACTTTTCACCCACAGCATCAGGTAGTAGATAAACACCGCAATCAGAAGAATCTGTATGATATCAATAACCTCTATGGATTTTGGAAGAGAAAGGTTGATCCAATACCGTTTCATCAGCTCTATATATTTTTCCATGCAGTCACTTCCTTTCCATAGTTTTTACCATCCGGCATTTCTTAAGTTCCTTCCATAAAGTTTTACTGGATATGAATGTCCTTCAGCGATTTTGTAAGCTGCTCTTCCAGGTCATCCGTCATCTCACTGTCCACCTCAATTGTCTTGACAGAGCGTTCCGGTTTTGAAATCCTTATCTTCGGAACCGCTTTGACATAATAGTAATATTCATCATCTTCATACTGCAGATACTCCGCCCTGGAATAGTCTACATGGAAGACAAAAAACTTCAGAACCAGCATCAGCATCACCGAGACCACGGTTCCTACGAGAAGCCACACGATCGAGGATGTCATGTCCATGAAAAATCCTCCGACAATCATAAGCAGCAGATACAGGACACCGCCCGTAAAAATGGCAATAGTCCACGCATAGTCCACAGATGCTCTCCGGATACAGAACACGGCCAGTGCCACGGCAACAA
This sequence comes from Oscillospiraceae bacterium, assembly GCA_028705905.1. GTDB lineage: Bacteria > Bacillota > Clostridia > Oscillospirales > Oscillospiraceae > RGIG529. Next base: position 1,267 of record JAQWCP010000046.1, on the reverse strand, counting down.
ATGCAATGATCGTCATCCACATTTCCTGATTCCGCACCAGTCCGTCCAGAATCGTCTGCAGTCTCTGGCCAATCTCCTTAATCTCGCCGTCCTGAAGCTGTACCGCCTTGTCACTGACCAAATGCATAAAATAATACAAGACCGTTCCGCAGGATACCGCAACACCGGATCCCACATTCCCCGTCAATCCATAAGCGACAGGCATCGCACACGGTATGTGAAGCTGAAACGCAAGCGGTGTCAGAACAAGCGCAAGAGCGTCCCTGCGCGAAAATCTCAGATATAAAATCATCAAAAGTAAAATCAGGACAAGTGCAAATGCCGCAACCTCAATACCGATCGCATAACAATGCCCGACAATCAGAAAACAGCCAAAGAACGTCACCGCCGTCACCGGCAGAATAGCACATAGAAGCGCTAGAATCAGCACCACAAAGACGCTGTTCAGCTGCGGAAGAAACCCAAGCATCATATTGATATTGATAAACACAGCCAATGCAAGGCCAAATTTTAATACAGGATTCAGATACGCACTGTAACTCTCGTAAAAAGACTTTAACTTTTCTTTCAGTTCCAAGAAAAACGTCATGAATGATTACCTCCCCGCGGCTTTGGCTTTTCCATCTGCGCGTCCTTTCCGTAAAGCCGGGCCAGATCACTCAAACCGTCATAATAGCCTTTTACACTCTTGTGCGCTTCCTCATACCGCTGCCGCCTTTTCCGGTAGGCAACAATGGAGTAGAGTGTCACAAACAGCAGATAGCCGACCGCAAACTCCAGAATCACGACAGGTATATTTACTTTGTGAAGGTTATCCAGCAGATATTCCAGGTTGTAAGCGACAATCGCGCTCCACACCAGAAGATATCCGAACGTGGTAAGAACTAGATTTTTCAGAAGTCCAAGTCCAATATAATCACTGCGGTAATACTTGCTGATCCGCAGATTTTCTTTTCCATTCCGGCCTTCATAGCGGGCCAGATTTGTCATTACACGAATACGGTTTTGATCTAACATAATCCTTCCTCAGCGTCATATTCTTCTTCTGATACAACTTTTATTGTAGCATAGATACCGTTCCATGGAAAGTTCTTTTTGTGTAATAGAAATTCCCGTTTCAGAAACCATATCCTGTACAGATTGTCAATATATAGACAGATTTCACACCGCTCTGCTTTAATCCCCCGGCGACGGCGTCGGCCGTACTGCCCGTCGTATAAATATCATCTACCACCAGCACGCGCTGATATCTGCCTGCCGCCTGATT
>JAQWCP010000045.1 GCA_028705905.1 Oscillospiraceae bacterium | reverse complement strand
CCGCCGGCGGCGCGGATGCCGCAAAGGAGGGCGTCGGCCAGGTTCTGGGCATCGTTTCCGCCGGCCCAGCCCACGGAGACAGGGCCATCTCCAACTCCTAGGGCAGCGCCAAGGGAAAGGCAAAACTCGGGGTTGATCTCCACACCTTGTGCGCCGCGCAACACACCGCCGTCGCCAAAACGGATGCTCCCTTTGGGCCTGCCGGAAGAAAGCGTGCCATTTTGATGTGCGCCCTTTGGCACCATTTGGTTGGGCCAAATGCGGCTGCCCTCCATGACAATGGCACCTGCGCCGATTTGACTGTTTTCACCAATGACGACACCTTCCCGCAGCACAGCACCATGTTCAATGCAGGCGCCTCGATATGCAATGGTACCATAGAGAGAGGTCTGTGCGCCGATGTGTGTATGCTCCAATAAACTATACGCAATCCGGCTGTCATCGCCAATGCTGCTGTAAGATCCCAGGCAGACATTTGGGCCAATCTGTACATTGGAACCGAACGAAACCTGCTTCCCAATGTAGCAGGGTGGCGTGATTTTCACGTGATGCGGCAAGGGAGAATCGGACCAGATGCCGGGAGAGACCATGGGGGCGGAGGGGGAGACGCCGGTTTTTCCCTCAAGGCTGTCCGCCATGCAATTCAAATAGGCTGTGCAGTCGCCAATGTCACACCAATATCCAGACGCTACATGGCCGTATAGCGGCCGGTTTTTCTGCAGCAAAGCGGGGAAAACATCTTTGCCGAAATCACAAGATTCATTGTCCGGAATATGGCTGAAAATCCGTGGATTGCAGAAATAGATGCCCGTATTGACGGTGTTGGTGCAAACTTGGCCCCAGGAAGGCTTTTCCACAAACCGTGTGATTTTCCCATCCTCCTCTGTTACAACCAGCCCATATTCCAATGGTCGGTCGTGGCGTTGCAGGATCAGTGTGGCATCGGCCTGATGTGTGTGGTGAAATTCCGCGCAGGCGGTAAGATCAAAATTACACACAGCGTCCCCACTGATGATCAGGAAGTCGTCATCACCTAGGAATTCCCTGCACGCTTTGACACTGCCCGCGGTTCCGAGGGGGTCTGTTTCTATGAAGTATGTGAGCGAGACGCCAAAGGCACTGCCGTCTCCAAAATAGTCTTTGATGCAGTCGGGACGATACTGCAGTGTCAAACAGATTTCGGTGATGCCATGGGTATGCAATAACGCAATAATCGATTCCAAAACGGGGTGATCAAAAAGAGGGACCATGGGCTTGGGGCGATGGAGGCTCAGCGGGCGCAATCGACTCCCTTCGCCGCCTGCCAAAATGACTGCCTTCAATGCAATTCTTCCTTCCACTGTCGTTTTCGGCAAAAGCCGTTGACAGTAGTATGGACAGTACAATCGCGAAATACTCCCAAAAAGAAAAAAGCGCCCAGAACAAGCATCTGAGCGCCTTTAAAGTCTTTTATTTGATTAGGCAACCATGTTTAACGCCAAGGTGAGAAGGATAAATGCGATTGCAATGTACTTTGTGGCCTTGGCGAGCTTGGCGTCTAACGTGCGGGCTTTGTTTTTGGATAAAAACGTATCTGCACCGCCGCCAATGGCACCGCTGAGTCCGGCTGTTTTCCCGGACTGGGACAGCACGACAACCGTAAGAATGACAGCAAATAAAAGCTGAATCACAGTAATAATGGTCTTTAACATGGAGATCGTTCCTTTCAACAACATGAGCTGGAATTAATTCATGAAAATGTTTAATATGAAATACATGATATCATACTAAAAAGCGTATTGCAAGTTTTTTCTTCTTTTCCGAAGTTCTAGAAGCTTGTAACAGTCACAGGGAAATTTCCATCCATTTCCCACCGTGAAAGCGCAATCCATAGAACACGATCCGGATTATTTGATCCAATAAAAACGCAAGCCAGGCACCCAGAACGCCAAATCCTGCTTGGTAACACAACACCCAAGTCATAGTAGGGCGAAAGAGTGCAATGCTGAACAAAGAAATCAAAGCGGTATATTTGGCATCCCCGGCGCCCCGCAAACAACCGGAGAAGATGACTTGGGAGGTTTGGATGTGGGTGACGCAAGTGAGAACGATCATGATGGCGGCGCCGGAGGCAATGATTTCTGGTTCTTGGGAAAATAAGCGGATGAGTCCGTATCGTCCAAAGAAAAAAACGGCGGCCAGGACCGTGGAACAGAGAAAGGCCAGCCGCTGGCAGATGCTTCCATAGAGCTTGGACAAGTCCGGCCGTCGGCCACCCAAACACTGGCCGACCAGGGCGGCAGCGGCCATAGAAAAGCCATCCCCCAGCGAAAAAGAGATGTTGCTGATATTCAGGCAAATCTGATGGGTGGCAAACGCGGTGCTTCCAAGGCCGGCTACAATTTTCGCATAAAACAAAAAACCGATCCGGATGAAAAGCTGTTCCGCCAATGCGCTGGTGCCAATGCGAAAGACACCGGAAAGAGTACCGCCATCCGGTTTCCAAGGCACTGGAAACGTCAGTTTTAAATACCCGTTCTTGCACAAAAGAGAAAAGAGGGACAGAGCAAAGGCAGCCACTTGTCCTGCGGTTGTGGCGATTCCAGACCCCAAAACCTCTAAACGGGGGAAAGGACCAATGCCGTAAATCAAGAAATAGTTGAGAACTAAATTCACGATATTGGCCACAATGTTGGTTGTCATGGAAATGTGTGTATTGCCGCAGCCCCGTTGGGCCGCATTGATGGTAAGTGCCAAGCCATAAAAAAACTGCCCAATCATAATCACACGGAAATAGTTCACTGCGGTTTGCAAATAAGATGGTTCAGCGCCTGCAAAGGACAAAAACGGCTCAGCAAAACAGTAGCCCAGACCGGAAAGCAGGAAGCTCAGCGTGCCGCAAACGATAAGGCATTGTTTGAGGCAACGGTTGGCACCCGCCTGATCCCTTTGCCCAAAGCGACGGGAAACGACAGCTGTGACACCAATATTGAGAGAAATGATCGTGGCAAGCAAAATGAATTTCGGCTGCGTTGTGATGCCAACGGCTGAGATGGCAGATGAACCCACCACACTGACCATCATCATATCCACAAAGGTAATGGCGCAGACCAGCAAAGTTTCTACAATGCAAGGCCAGGCCATTTGAACGACTGTACGGTATCCCTCTCGGCTGGAGGGAAGTGGACCGCAAATCAAGCCTTGCGGAACCATATGAGAACAAGAAACGAGACGCCGCAGCATCATATCCCCTCTTTCTGGGCAAAGATTGCACTGCTATCATATCATATCTGCTCCGAAAAGCAAGAAGATGGGAATTAGCACTCTCAAAAGGAGAGTGCCAGAGTTAACAATTTGGTCACACTTTTTCTGGAAAAAGAAGTATAATATTGTTTAAAGAAACAATCTGATGCGGTTCGTCTTTTGAACCGTCTGAAAGCAAGCGAAGGTACTTGCCAAATGGATGTTTTCCTAGATAAAGGAGGTATCTCTATGAATTTTCAAAAGTTTACACAAAAGTCAATGGAAGCGATACAAGATGCGCAAAATTTGGCGATTGAACATCAAAATATGCAGATTGAACAGTCTCACCTGATGTTGGCGTTGTTGCAACAGGAGCAGGGACTGATTCCGGAATTGTTGCGTAAGATGGGACTGACCGTGGAGAGTTTCCGTGCGTCCGTACAAAATGAAGTGGAACGGTTGCCCCATGTCAGCGGTTCCGGCAGGGAGCCGGGAAAAGTGTATGTTTCTCCGGAGGTGGATCGTGTTCTTTCAGGTGCGGAGCACTTGGCAGAGCAGATGAAAGATGAATATACCTCAGTAGAACATCTGCTGCTTTCTCTGGTGGAACATCCCGATGCAGCTATGAAAAAATTGTTGCAGACATACCAGATTCAAAAGGAAGCGGTGTTAAAGGCGTTGTCTGAAATTCGTGGCAACCAGAGGGTCACCAGCGACAACCCGGAGGAAACGTATGACGCGCTGAAAAAATACGGGAGCGATTTGGTGGAACGGGCGCGTTCCGGGAAGCTGGATCCGGTCATTGGGCGTGACGATGAAATTAGAAATGTCATTCGGATCTTGTCCCGCAAGAGCAAAAACAATCCGGTCTTAATCGGGGAACCGGGCGTTGGCAAGACAGCCATTGCAGAAGGGTTGGCCCAGCGGATTGTACGCGGAGATGTGCCAAAGAGTTTGGCTGATAAAACCAATTTTGCGCTGGACATGGGAGCGCTGATCGCCGGGGCAAAGTTCCGCGGTGAATTTGAAGAGCGGCTCAAAGCGGTGCTGGGGGAAGTGAAGAAGAGCGAAGGCAGAATTTTGCTGTTCATTGATGAACTGCATACCATCGTCGGCGCAGGGAAAGCAGAAGGAGCAATGGATGCGGGCAATTTGCTCAAACCTATGCTGGCGAGAGGCGAGCTGCACTGCATCGGCGCAACGACGTTGAATGAATACCGGCAGTATATTGAAAAGGACGCGGCGTTGGAGCGTCGGTTCCAGCCGGTGATGGTCAATGAGCCAACGGCGGAAGACACCATTGCCATTCTGCGTGGGCTAAAAGAGCGGTATGAGATTTACCACGGGGTCAAGATCCAGGATGGCGCCATTATCGCAGCGGCGACCTTGTCTCAACGGTATATCACCGATCGCTTTTTGCCCGACAAAGCCATCGACCTAGTGGATGAAGCCTGCGCCATGATACGGACAGAAATTGATTCCATGCCCACAGAGCTGGATGTCATTTCAAGAAAGATCATTCAGCATGAAATTGAAGAAGCGGCGCTGAAGAAAGAACAAGATGCCCTTTCAAAAGAGCATCTTGCGGAGATTCAGAAGGAATTGGCGGAATTGCGGGAAAAATTTAACGCGATGAAGGCCCAGTGGGAGAATGAGAAAGAAGCCATTGAAAAAGTGCAGAAGTTGCGTGAGCAGCTGGATTCCCTCAATGCCGAGATGGAACGCGCAGAGCGGGAATACGATTTGAATCGTGCTGCCGAATTGAAATATGGCAGAATTCCAGAAGTACAAAAACGGCTGAAGCAGGAAGAAGAGACAGCGAACGCAGGGCGGAAGGAAAGCTTTCTTCGGGATAAAGTGACGGAGGAAGAAATTGCCCGGATTGTGGAACGTTGGACGGGAATTCCTGTGGCTCGCCTGATGGAAGGGGAGCGGGAAAAGCTGCTGCATCTGGAAGACATTCTCCATCGCAGGGTGGTTGGTCAGGACGAAGCGGTGAAAAACGTGGCAGAGGCCATCATCCGTTCCCGCGCGGGCATTGCCAATCCCAATCGGCCCATTGGTTCGTTTCTGTTTTTGGGTCCCACGGGTGTCGGCAAAACAGAGCTTGCCAAGGCATTGGCAGAGGCTTTGTTTGACGACGAAAAGAATCTGGTGCGCATTGATATGAGCGAGTATATGGAAAAATTCTCTGTCTCCCGTCTCATTGGCGCACCTCCGGGATACGTGGGATATGAAGAAGGAGGCCAGCTGACAGAGGCTGTCCGTCGGCGTCCTTATTCTGTGGTTTTGTTCGACGAAGTGGAAAAAGCACATCCGGAAGTGTTTAATGTTTTACTCCAAGTGCTGGATGACGGTCGGATCACCGATTCCCAGGGTCGGACGGTGGATTTTAAAAACACAATCTTGATTTTAACGTCCAATTTGGGTTCATCCTATTTGCTGGACGGTATTGATGAAAATGGAAGCATTACAGAGGAAGCCAGAGCCGAGGTGGATCAGCTCCTGAAACGCTCGTTCCGTCCGGAGTTTTTGAATCGGTTGGATGAAATTGTCTTCTATCGCCCGCTAACGAAAGCGGACATTACGGCTATTTTAGATTTGTTGGTGGCCGATTTGAATCGCCGGTTGGCGGATAAGCAGCTTTCCTGCCAGTTTACGGATGGGGCAAAGCAATTTGTCATTGATGAAGCCTATGACCCCATTTACGGCGCACGGCCGCTGCGCAGATATTTGCAGCATTCTGTCGAGACGCTCATTGGTCGAAAGATTTTGAGCGAAGATCTGCTGCCGGGTACTTGCCTGACTGTGGATGTGAAAGACGGCGCGCTGGTTGTGGATGCATAAAAAACATAAAAAAGCAGATATCGTGTCAGAACGGCACAAAAGAAGTCCCCACAGACCAAATTTGGTCTGTGGGGACTTTTGATCTCATTCATGAGGCGTTGCTGCTTACAAGACATTTGATTCCATTTGGTTTCATTCTGTCATCTGCAGCTTCGCTTCATTGCCTTTGAATGGGACAGATTTTATTCTTCGGTTGGGTGGTCTTCGGGTTCCGACTCATCTTCAGACGAGGAGGGGGAGTCTTGTGTTTCTTGAGGGATTTCCTCCTCTGGTTCCGGTTGTTCTGTCCGAAGGTTTTTACGGGACAATCCGGAGAAGAATTGAGAAAGTGTTTGCCTTAGTCCTGTGTTTGGGAGAGGAGCTTGTCCTCCCGGCCCGGCTTCTTGCACACAGGTTTCAATTTGATCCAACCGCTTATGCACATTTTCCCGCAGAAGTGCATACAGGATGGAACAGATAGGAATGAAAATCAGCATCCCCGGTATTCCCATCAGGTTTCCGCCGATGGAGACGGCCATTAGAACCAAGATAGAAGGCAATCCAACGGAGCTGCCCACCACATGGGGGTAGATGAAATTTCCTTCCAGTTGCTGCAAAACGATGAACAGGATCACGAACCAAAACGCCTGGATGGGAGAAACCACTAAGATCAAAAGGGCACCCACGACACAGCCGATGATGGCGCCAAAAATGGGGATTAAAGCAGTAAATGCGATGAGCACACTGATCAGAACAGAATATGGGAAGCCGAAAATGTTCATAAAGATGAGAAATAACGTACCAAGCAACGTCGCTTCAAAGCACTGACAGGAGAGAAAGGAAGAAAAGGTCTTATTGGTCAGATTCCCAAAATGGATGAGCTTGTCAATCCGCCGACGGGGGAAATATGCATAGAGAAACCTTTTTAGCTGTGCACTGAATTTTTCTTTCTGCAGCAAAATATAAATGGCGAAAATAAAGGCAAGAAAGAACGTGAACAAGCCGCTAACGAAGCTGATGACGGTGGTAAAGGTGGAATCCAATAATATATTTGCACTATTCTGCAAAAAGGTGGTTAGTTTTGAGCCAACGTCAGACCAATCAATTTGAATGGATTGCGCCCAATTGGTCACATCGGGGAAGCGATCGAACAAACCGGTGATCCAGACCTGAATTTCAATCAGGGCTTGAGGGATTCGGTTGGCCAAGGAAATTAATGTGCGGGCCAACTCAGGTATGATGAGTAACAAAACAACGGCGATGATCCCAAAGACCATGATGAGGGTGAGAATAAGGCTCAATGGCCGGTGCATTCGTTTCTTCCACTTTTGCGGTTCCCCTTTTCGGAAGAAGAGAACCCGTTCTAAGAAACGCATGGGGATGTTGAGGATAAAGGCGATGCAGAGTCCCAGAAGAAAGGGGTAAAACAAATTGAGGACCCATAGGATAGCAGAAATAATGGTGCCAAACTTACTCAGCCCTAAAAAGAGCACAATGCCAAAGGCGATGAGCAACGCCAGCTTTTTCATTGTCTTTCGATCCAATTGCATGGAGTGACTCCTTTCTTTCCTCGGAAAGAAATGTTAGAAATTAAAGCAATTCTTACTTTGAGTATAGCTTTTGAAAGAACGCTTGTCAATCGCCCCGGAAAAACAAAATAAAAACACAGGGAGCGCAGACACATCTAGTTTGTGTCTGCGCTCCCTGTGTTTTTATTTATGCAGAGATTTTAGTGCAATCAGCAGTGGTTTCCTTTTATACTGCGTTTCAAGCAGACTCTGGCATTGGGACTGGCGTTGGATCCGGATGGGGGGTGGGGGTTGCAGTTGGTTTTGGCGTTGGGGTTGACGTGGATGTTGGCTTTGGTGTGGAAGTGGCTGTTGGCTTCGGGGTGGCTGTCGGATCCGGTGTTTTGGTGGGTACACTGCCTTCCTGAGAGCCGACGGGAACCAAAACAATTTTATTTCTTGTTTTATATCGACTGACCGCCTCCAACTTGCTGCTGATTAAGTTGCCGTTGGCATCATAGATCGAACGGTACGTTTCAACTGCCTTTCCTGTATATCCGGTGGTCTTTACTTTTTTGCCGGATTTGATACTGGCATCTTCTTGGTAGATTGTTTTATATGGGGAAGTACTCAGCACTTTATTGGTGATTTTTACAGTGTTGTTATTTTCTTTTGTACCATAAATATTGACTGTGAGAGTTCGACCCTGCATGGAACAGGTAATCTTGATGGGCCTGTCTTTGTCGTTTTTAAATCGGAAGTCCAGAGATTTATAATATACGGTAGCATCCATCCCGTCTGGTACATATCCGACGGCGTAAGAATGGTTGTACCGCTCCACGATTTCCATATTGGCGCGCATGGAGGCCAAATAGATCGTAGAGGAA
>JAQWCP010000044.1 GCA_028705905.1 Oscillospiraceae bacterium | reverse complement strand
CAAGTTATTATAATCATGAAATCCGAGCGGCTTATTCTGTATTACTCGTCTGTCAAATACAAAGCCACGCTTTTCAATAAACTTTGCAGCTCGTGGGTGGCAGGAATATAATATTGGCATATCATATTTCTCCGCCACGGCATTAACAGCGTTCATAAGAGTGAGAAAATTCGCTTCGGTGTCGATGTTTTCCTCACGATGAGCTGAGAGTAGAATATACTTCCCTTTTTCAAGACCTAATTTTCCGAGAATATTGCTGTCCTTTATCTTCTCAAGGTTGGCGTGTAAAACCTCAGCCATTGGTGAACCTGTGACATAAGTGCGCTCTTTAGCTGTTCCCTCAGCGTTTAGATAACGGCGTGCATGTTCACTGTAGCACATATTTACATCAGCTATATGGTCAACAATACGACGGTTTGTTTCCTCTGGCAGGCACTCATCAAAGCAGCGATTGCCAGCCTCCATATGGAATATCGGAATATGAAGCCTTTTTGCCGAAATTGCAGACAGACATGAATTTGTGTCACCTAAAATTAGCAGCGCATCAGGCTTTTGTTCAATCATCAGCTTGTACGACTTTGCGATAATATTGCCTATAGATTCACCCAAATCCGTGCCGACGGCGTTAAGATAGAAGTCGGGTGCTCGAAGCCCAAGGTCATCAAAAAACACCTGATTGAGTTCATAGTCATAATTCTGACCTGTATGAACCAGCGTCTGATTAAAATATGTATCGCATTTCTTTATTACGGCAGAAAGACGGATTATCTCCGGACGAGTGCCGATTATGGTCATTAATTTTAGTTTACCCATTTTCATACCTCCAGAAAGAATGTATCCGGTTTATTCGGCTCAAAGCAATCATTCGCCCACATAAAGGTGACCATATCTGTGTCGCCAAGGTTTTCGATATTATGCGTGTAGCCTGTTGGGATATCCACCACCTCAAGCTTGTCACTGGAAACAAAATACTCATAAACTTTTTCATCACCTATTTTACGAAAACGGATTACTCCCCTACCGCTCACAACAAGGAACTTCTCGTTCTTTGTATGGTGCCAGTGGTTGCCCTTTGTAATGCCTGGCTTGGATATATTTACTGAGAACTGCCCCCGTTCGGGTGTGCGGATGATTTCGGTGAAGCTGCCCCTGTCGTCAATATTCATCTTTAAAGGATAGTTGAATTGATTCTCCGGCAGGTATGACAGGTAGGTTGCATACAGCTTTTTAGTGAACTCATCCGACATGTCTGGAATACTTCGCTCATCACGGCTTGCCTTGAAGGAATATATAAGGTCGACGATCTCACCGAGTGTTATAGTATGCACTACGGGAACCTCGCAAAAGACTCCGACACGATTCTCGTTGCCATTTAGAGCGTTTATAAGTTCGGCTACAACATCATCTATATAAACAAGGCGCATAACCGCGCTGCGGTCATTCACCGTTATCGCCAGATCATTTGCGATATTATGGCAGAAGGTTGCCACGGCGGAATTATAGTTAGGGCGACACCACTTGCCGAACACATTCGGGAAGCGGTAGATAAGCACTTTTGCTCCTGTTTCTTGGGCATATTCGAAGAAAAGGCCCTCTCCGGCTTTCTTAGACTTGCCATAAGGGTTGTCAAGAGCTGCCTGAGTTGAAGAGGATAGCATCACTGGACACTTATTGCCATTATTTTTCAAGGTGTCAAGCAGTGTTGAAGCAAAGCCGAAATTACTGGTCATAAACTCGTCTTGATTCTGAGGACGGTTCACTCCAGCAAGGTTAAAGACAAAGTCAGCCTTCGCACAGTATTCATCCAAAAGTACAGGCTCTGTATTGATATCATATTCAAATATATTAAGGTCGGGATTAAGTCCGAATGACTTATCCTTGCCATCTCTAATGTTGTTTAATGTGGCGCAGAGATTTTTGCCGACAAAACCCTTTGCTCCGGTTATGAGTATGTTCATCACTTATTCCCCCAAGCCGCAATTTCATCTCTTATGTACTGTAAAGTCAGAAGTTTTGCTTTTACCTGTTCTACATTAAGAAGCTCTGTGTTGGTTGAGTTGAACTCGGTCAAGGTGTCGCGCTTCGTATCACCATCGTTAAAATACTTATCATAATTAAGATCACGCTTGTCACATGGGACACGATAGAAGCTTCCAAGGTCAATCGCTCCTGCGCATTCCTCGTTAGTCAGAAGTGTTTCAAATATCTTCTCACCATGACGAATACCGATTACCTTAATCTCATCCTTAGATGGAAAAAGCTCTTTCACCGCTTGCGCCAAAACTCCAATTGTGCAAGCAGGTGCCTTCTGCACCAGTATATCACCGCTTGTCCCGTTTTCAAAGGCAAACAAGACAAGCTCAACCGCCTCATCAAGCGACATTATAAACCGAGTCATTTTGGGTTCGGTGATAGTAATCGGCTTGCCCGCTTTTATCTGCTCAATCCAAAGCGGAATAACAGAACCGCGTGAGCACATGACATTGCCGTAACGGGTGCAGCATATTTTCGTCTTGTCCGGACTGACAGTGCGGGACTTTGCCACAATGACTTTTTCCATCATGGCTTTGCTTGTCCCCATGGCGTTGACGGGGTAGGCGGCTTTATCTGTTGAAAGGCAGATTACAGTCTTCACGCCCTCGTCGATAGCTGCGGTCAGCACGTTATCGGTTCCGAGAACGTTGGTCTTGACTGCTTCCAGCGGGAAGAATTCGCAGGATGGGACTTGCTTGAGCGCTGCCGCGTGGAATATGTAATCCACGCCGTGCATAGCATTCTTGACAGATGCTATGTCGCGCACGTCGCCGATGAAGAATTTTATTTTATCCGAAACCCCGGGTAGTTTTGATTGAAATTCATGACGCATATCATCTTGTTTTTTTTCATCACGGGAGAAGATGCGAATCTCGCCAATATCGGTAGTGAGAAAACGGTTTAAAACCGCGTTACCGAACGAACCGGTTCCACCGGTTATGAGTAGAGTATTATTGTTGAAAACACTCATATATAATAATCTCCTTTGATTTTTATATTCATTGATATATCATTATTCAGATTATTTATTGCGAGGAATTTTTGCAATTGCTTTATTTTTATATGATTTTGCTATTTCCATCAAGTACTTACATTCCTTCGTTCTATGGAATACAATTAAAATCGCTATATTGGGAATCAAAATACATATTGCCATTTTCAACAATAAGTCTGGCCACGGAGAGAGAGTTAATATGCTACCGATAAGCCAGCATAGTCCCGCTACCGCAACAGTAAAAGTATTATAAATGGTTCTTTTCACAAAATAACCACTTAGGGGTTTGTGCAAACTATATTTAAATACGATATAAGGGTCAAACCATACCGTTGTTATCAATCTGCTAACAACAGTCCCCCAAAAGACAGCCGCGACCGATTTTGTCAAATAAATGAATAGCATCGACAATCCAATGTTTGCTATCGCCTGCGCCAATGGTCGTAGCTTTCCCTGCCAGAACAACCCTTCCGCGTCACGAAAAGATGATGTGACATTTTGGATCCCGACTTGATAAGCCGATAGACAAATCGGAATCAAAATGAAAATATCCATAACATATTTACCGCCGAGCCAAACAGTGATGAATGGACTTGTTAGCATCAGAAAGCAAATACTTATGAAACAATTTGTCCAAAAATTTACGAAAAACATAGTATTAAATACTTCGTATTTTTTATCATTGCTCTCTGTTGCGACCACATTTCCTATGCTGGCTGTTATAGATTTAATTCCTTGAGAAATAATTGAGTTCGCATAATTTATTATTAAATAATAATTCGAATATAAGCCGACAACGGTCAAACCAAAAAAACGCGATAAAAGAATATTATCTGTGCCCGCCGTTAACACTACGGCAAGCTTATATATGAGCAATGCCGAAACATTTTTGAGAATTGCTTTTTTTACCGCACTGTCCAATATTGGCTTATCTTTACATAAGACAAGCGGATATTCTTTCCGTACTTTTATCTGAATTAAATAATTACCTACGATTGATGTTGCAATTTGAATAACCAAAAACACAAAATAATTTTTTGTGATATAAAGCCCAGTAATCGGTAATACAGTCGAAATAATCTTAAATGCCAGATCCAATTTAAAAAGTTTGTATTCTTTTTGATCTGCCGTTATCAAACTCCGATTATACACAAAGAAGTACGAGCTTGCCGTGTTAATTACATAAAGAATAAATATCCATTCCAGATTTTCGATTCCTTTTCTGTCGGGAACAAAGAAGTCAAGAAACGGAGTGAGTGAAATTCCGGCAATTAAAACTGTTGCACCAATAATTTTGTATGCTTTTTTATAGAGATTCATCAGCGCAAGAATTTGTTGGTCATCTTTCTCCGCTAACGGCTTATATAATGAATATACAATGGCCGTACCGACGCCAAGTTCCGCAAAGGACAACAGCATCAAAATGTTAGAGAACAGACTGGAGGCGCCAAGATAATCGATGCTTAATAATGTTAGGAACAATGAGCGAGATATAAAGCCCAAAACAATTGTAATGACCTGTCCAATGGAACCAACAGCAAGGTTTTTTATAGAGTTTTCAACTCGATTCATATGTTGTGGCCTCTGAGACGTTTAATTATATATCCTAACCCCGGAACTTTTTTCAATAGCATCAGCTTTTTAACGAATGCCACTTTTCTTTGATTCCTTTTTGCTGGTGCATAAGCTTTATGAATAATCTTTGTTGCTTCATTAAAGCCTTTGCTTAAAAAGCAATGAAAAAATTCACCCCTAAGATCATTATATAGCGGTGGCTCAACAAAATATTTAACACCACTTGCTAGGGCTCTCATGGACAAACTTTCTATATAAATTTTGCTTCTCACATCTTTAATGGCGTTTTTGCCTTTATTACTATTCGCCATTATTGATGAAATACCGATATTGGTTTTGTCATGCTTCTTTAATATTTCTTGTGAAAACATCATATCGGCAAGTGAAATATCACCAATCCTCGGAACAGCAGCGTATTGGCAGGAATAGCATGATTTCCTTTGAAAAAGATTAGTCAAAAAGCCTTGTCTATACACAGAACTATCAGGATAAATAATATCATTGGTTCCATCGTCATATCTGATTATATATTGAGCTGGAAGATATTGATTGATATTTTCCCTTCCAAAGTTGATTACCTTTTTTCTGTTTTTCTGCTCAATACTTTTAATATATGCCTTCAGCACCTTTTGGGACGGTACTCCGTGGCAAACAATATCCAATGTCAGCAAATTGTCGTAATCCTTACCCAAAAACGAGTACAAACCAGCAATTTGACAAGGGGTGCCTGTGTATAATACCAACCGGCCTGTATTTAGTTGTTTCATTGCCTCGTTATATGTATTTCCGATATCGCTTTGTATGTTTTTGGAATTGCTTGTCGGAATCAGTTCTTCTACGGTTGTTGCCATAATATGATGTACATGCTCAAACCATTTACCGACAACGCCGAAGACAACGCCACCCTGTGATATGACAAATTCGGATATGGTGAACGCCATTCCACCAGAAGCTGAACGTTTACGAACAATATCATCCAATGCATAACAAAAATAGCATTCCGGAGATTCAAGTTGCCCGGTATGAAGTTCAATCGCAGGTTTGCCGATGGGACAAGCTTTGTCACACAAGTCGCAATTGATGCAGGTATCCTCTGTCATTTGCGGGAAACGGAAGCCTTCATCGTTCTCAGCCATAGTGATACATTTTTTTGGACATATGTTTACACAAGCGCTGCAACCATAGCATTTAGATTCAATATCATTATTATTCAATATCATTATATGACATCTCCTTCAAGAAGCGTAGCAGCAAATTCTCCGGCTTTTTGCGCGTTTTCAATATACTCCGGCACAACATCCTGCAAATGCCTACATACTTGGTCACGATTTGCATACAGATCACGAAATATAGTCGTCAGCCTTCCGTCGTCCTTTAAGTCACCGACTTGGATTACATAAGCATCCTCTTTCCCAAACAAATCTTTTGCAATCCCCCTTGACTTAACAGAATAACCCAACACTATTGTAGGTACACATGAACTATACGCCGCAATGGTGGCATGCGTTCTTGCTCCGACAAATAAGGAACACTGAGAAATAATATGTTTTATTTGTGCGGCATTCAGCGTTTCATTGTTGAACACTGTTACTCTGTCATGGCTGTTTACCCTGTCGGATAATGCTCTCAAAACCGACAAATCCTGGTTATTGTATACATGAGGAATTAATAACACTTTGCAGTTTGTTTCATCAAGCATACTGTTAATCATACTGGTGTATGATGAAAGCACGACTTCCTCATTGCTACCGTATTCTTTGCTCATCACAGTAGGGCTTACATTTACGCCAATTGTCTTACCGACAACAAAGCCCTCCGGTAAATCCGTATGTTGTGAAGACATTCCAAAAGCAGGATCCGGAAAATAATACAGCGGTTTGGTTATAGCGCTGCTTTTCAATAAGTCATAAGAAACCGTTTCACGCGCCGTAACAATATCAAAGCTGTTGACCGTTCTGATAATCTCCGCGCTAAATTCATGAGGATTAAAAGAACAGTCAAACAGAATTTTTTTACTGCCGGACTTTCTGACTTTTTCAATAACGCGGTTGATATCGTTGAGTATTTTAAAAGCACCATAATTTTTATCAAAATTATCACCGCCAATAAAGAATATTAAATCGGCATCGCGGCACTCATCGATAATGTTTTTGTATATTTTATTTGGAACATAAAGAGAGTTCTTAAATAATCTGCCACATATACGTATTGTGAGAGATGTTATAGGATTTTCGGAATATGAACATGTTCTCTCGGAGTATTTGTCTATGTACGGAATGTTTGGGTTATTAGCTTCCGTGACATTAGAGGACAGCACAATACGTAAATTAGGATTTGACTTGTGGAGTATTTCAGCCAATCCGCGTCCGATAGCCTCTGAGCCTTTATTGTACTTAACCGAGCCTAACAAGATGACAGCCTTTTTCATCTATTTCATCTCCTCTACAATTTTTATAAAAAACGATTTTGATTTTTCTCTTTCTTTATTAACAATTTCGAAAACTCTATCATACGGTATGGTCAATTCCTTTGATGGTACATCAGCAGGATTAAACCGATTGCTTAAGCCAACTAAATCTAGCAGGTTTGAGATTCTTCCGCTGTTTGCTGCATTGTTATAAGAAACAAACGGTTTTTTAAAAAGCAACGAAAAAACGGTGCCATGAAATGAAGAAGTAACAACATATTCCGCGTTTGCAACCCATCCCAAAAATTCAGCAGGTCCGGAGTCCTTCACGGTTATATCGGCGTAACAACATTTCGTTCCGTCGGGGCTGATAGCTACCACTTTTATATCTAATTCTTTTTTTAGTTTTTTTAAGGCACCGTCTATATCTGTATGATACAAAAGCGGATAACAAAGAATGTACTTTTCTTTTATATTGGGACTAATGGCGATTTCTTTCCATTCCGTATCATTCAATAGAAGTGTTGGGTCAACCAATAACTCAGCATTAATATTTCCTGTTTCATTTAAATATGTAACAGCTTCACTCTCGCGGACAGATACATAATCAAACTTTGATACCGCACATATAAGCACCCGCTTTTGCTCCAAAGAAAAATCATAACGTCCCAAACTTGCCGCATAGGAGATCCTTACAACACTATCCCCCCCAAACATAAGAAAAAAGTCCTTGCGCAATTTCGAAGAAAGATTCCAAATCTGATCACTTCCCGCTATCAAAAGGTCAACCTCCGGAGGGGTTATTATAAGATTCTCAACTGAATCATAATGATCAGTAAGCATCAGGTTATCATTCACGAATGCATTAAAACGGGCTCTTTTGTTGATTATCGATCTATAATTGACAAGCAGCTTCAAGTTACGCTTCACTGCATACAAAGCAAACCTCAATTTGCCACAAGAGATTTTCTCAAGGATTTTCGTACTCCGCTCAGAGTAATCAACAATTTTATTATCAATGCCTAAAGAGTGTAAAAACTTCTGAAGCGCATACGTTTGTAATACCGCCCCGTAATTATATTCATTATAGTAGGTGACTGTTGCAGTACGTATATTTTTACTCATCAATATGCCTCACTACAAGGACCGTCTTCAAAAACAGGCGGAGCACCTTGCAATAATCCTTCACATAATTTTATCAACCGATTTGCTGCGTTTTCAGGAGACCACATATTTTTCATAGTTAAATAGGCATTTTCGCCCATTGTCTCCCTGAGACTTGAATTAAAAACAAGTTTCTCAACCTTTTCGTATAGTTCTTTTTGGTTGTTTCGGTAATAAACAAATCCGTTGTAACCATCTTTGATCAAAAATGGAACTGATCCTGTTTCACTGCTCGCAACAATGGCGCAACCGCTCGACATTGCTTCATTTACAACGGCGCCCCATCCCTCCTTGCGGTTAGATGTAAATAGAAAAATATCTGAGGTGTCCATATATTTACGAACATCTGCGGGAGGCATT
>JAQWCP010000043.1 GCA_028705905.1 Oscillospiraceae bacterium | reverse complement strand
TTTGCCGTCGGCAAAGGAACGCGTTGCGTTACGCTGCAAATTCCCCCCTCTCTTTTGAAAAAGCGCTCTTCAGATTACTGATTTACCAAACCTCCAACGCCACTTTGCACTTTACCATCCATTTGCGCTTTTCCTTCTTTTTCTCCGTTGAGCCATGCCGCATGGTCAACTGTCCTTGTCATTATACAATATTCTATTTCGTTTGTAATTAGACAAATGTCAATTTATGTTCAAAAATACAAACTTTTTTCTATACTCAGCTTCTTTTTTCTTCTCTTTTTCGCACAGTTTGCATAAATGATACATCTTCTCTATGAGAATTCAATTTCAAATCGACTTGTTTCCCGGCGAAATTCATTTCTCCTCTCTGTGGCAAGTTCTGGCTTTTTTATGACCATCTTTTCCCACTTCGCATACACTATGACAGAAACAAAACCACTAGACTTGGGATCAGAACCATTCAAAATCGTACATGGCAAAGTCATACGATTTTGATCCCCGATGACAGATATGGAGGGAACAATATGAAACCTGCCTCTGCACATTTTTTTCTTGGTGCAAACACACCCAATGGATTTTATTCTCTTTATGACCAGCTCATGACAAAAGATTCTGAAAATGCAATCATCATTTTAAAAGGCGGACCCGGCTGCGGTAAATCTTCTCTGATGCGTCATGTGGCCAACGCTCTCAAGGAACCGGCTGAATACATACATTGCTCTGGCGACCCCGATTCGCTGGATGCCGTTCTTTTTCCACGCCTGCACACCGTCATCGTAGATGGTACAGCGCCTCATGTGATCGAACCCCGGTATCCCGGGGTGTTAGACTCTTACATCAATCTAGGCGTATGTTATCAAACCGACGTGCTTTCTGCTTTGAAGACTGAAATTTGTGCTTTAACGGATCGATGCAGCGCTCAGTACCAGCGGGCTTATCGCATTTTATCAGCTGCACAGCAGATGGTTGATCCGCTCCCTCTCTCTGCTTTGGCACCACCCGCCGTTTCCAAAATGAAAAAACGCATCCGTATCATCGCCGCCCGGGAATTTAAAAAAAAGCCCGACACAGCCGCCCCAGGGGTTCTGACCAAACGCCTGCTAGGTGGTCTGACATACCAAGGAATTTTATGCCGTTTCGATACTGTGGACACCCTTTGCAACCGGGTTTATACCTGTATCGATCCATATGGCCTTGCACATGCATCTCTACGTTTTTTACAGGAAGCGGCCCTCGCCGCCGGATATTATGTCATTTCCTGCCCTGCGCCTTTGGAGCCAGAACGCATAGAACATCTGCTGATTCCAGAATTATCTCTGGCATTTGTCACTTCTACGGATGCCCTTCCCTATGAAGGACACCCTGTTCGCAAGCTTCGTTTTGATCACCTCCTTGAACCGGAGTGGCTCAAAAACAACCGCGCCCGGCTTCGTTTTAATAAAAAAATGTCCCGTATGCTTACAGCAGATACCATTTCCGCATTGGCAGAGGCCAAACAAATTCATGATGAATTGGAGGGTTTGTATAATCCTGCCGTCTCCTTCGAAGAAGTATATCAAATTGCCGACCAACTGGTGGCGTCCCTCAAGCAAAAATAACATTCTGCGGAAAAGATAACAAAAAAAGCGGCAAAAGAACCGCTTTTTTTGTTTTTTGTGAAAAAAGCAACCATTTTCCTTGTACCATCCTTCATCCTATGGTACACTAACACTCGTGGGAAAAGATAAAGAGTAGAAAATTGGAATGCCGTGGAAAGGAATCTAAGATGAATAATCTGTTACATCTGAAATATGCGGTAGAAGTAGAAAAAACAGGCTCAATTTCAAAAGCGGCGGAAAATTTGTATATGGGACAACCACAAATTAGTAAAGCCATTCGAGAAATTGAATCTTCCTTGGGAATTTCTATTTTTAACCGCACCTCAAAAGGGGTCATTCCAACCAAAAAAGGTGCAGAATTTCTAAATTACGCCCGGAATATTTTATCCCAGGTCAAAGAAATGGAGTCGCTTTATCAACCTGCCGACCTAGATAAGCAAGCGTTTGACATTTCCGTTCCTCGGGCCAGCTATGTATCTTACGCATTCACCGAATTAATCAAATCAATGGATCATTCCAAAGAAATCAATGTGAATTACCGGGAAACTCACTCTTTGCGTGCCATCCGAAATGTAGCGGACGGCACAAATAATTTGGCTGTCGTGCGGTATCAGTCCATTTATGAGGAATATTATCTTAACCTTTTGAAAGAACGCAAACTAAAGTACGATTTAATCTGGGAATTTGAATATTTGGCGCTCATGTCGCAAAAACATCCTCTGGCTCAGCAGCCGGAGATTGACTATAACGATTTGTTCACCTATACGGAAATTATACACGGGGATATCTTGATCCCAACTTTGCCCATTGCTGGGGCAAAATTGATGGAACCTGTCCACGAACGGAAGCGAAAAATTGCCGTTTATGAGCGTGGTAGCCAATTTGAGCTGCTATACCGGATTCCCGAAACATATATGTGGGTTTCTCCCATGCCGCCAGACGTTCTCTCATGCTTTGCCTTGGTGCAAAAGAAATGCAATATGGCCAAAAATAAATACAAAGACATTTTAGTCTATCGAAAAGGGTACTCCATGCGTCAAATTGATCAGTTGTTTGTTCAAAAACTGCAGGAATCAGTAGAGCTGGTTTCTCGCTTTTGAAACATTTCGCATTACAAATATTTCGTAACATTCCTATTTTGGCATATTGATATGCCGTTTTTGTATCTTCTCTTCCCAAGCCTCTTATGGTATTTTAAAGACACAAAGGACCTGTCCCCTTACAGGAATTCCTTTAACCCCCCCAGGAACCTCCTTTCCCTTAATTTTTCCCCTCATTTTCTACCCTTATTATCTTTTATTACCCCCTCATAATTACCCCCTATTATTTTGCTTCTTTTTCTTCACACCTATCGTAATTTCAAGTTTTGTTTGCAGATAACTTGTATGATCACACCATAATATTACGATAGATTTCCCTCCATAGAAAGAAAGGACAGCGCAGCAACGTTGCTGCGCTGTCCTTTCTTTCTTAGTGAATATGTGCTTCCCATTCCAGTTGCCGGAACCCAACCAAGGCCCCCTGTTCTGTCAGCAGAATAGGGCGTTTGACCAACATGCCGTCTGTGGCAAGCAACTGCAGCTGTTCCTCCTCGCTCATTTGAGGCAAACGGTCTTTCAATCCCATTTCTCGATAGATCAATCCGCTGGTGTTAAAAAATCGTTTGAGCGGGAGGCCGCTCTGCTCATACCACTGTTTTAGCTCTTCATAAGTGGGATTTTCCTCTTTGATGTTGCGCACAGAAAAGTCTGCCCCGACTTCCTCCAAGAATGTTTGTGCTTTTTTGCATGTGCTACAACGTGGATAACAAAGAAATATCATCTGTTTCTCTCCCGTCTTTTATATGAAGGATCCCTTACCTTTGGCTACTCCTTCCGTCATTGAATCACAAATTTCTCTCTCCGTCAAGGTCAACTCTGTTTCATAGAATCTGCGCAAATTCTCCATCCGTGGCCGTACATCCCTCGTTACCAGCGTTAATCTGTGCCCCCCTGTTTAAAAAGCGGCGAAGCATAACGCTTCGCCGCTTTTAAGCCAATATTTTTACTCGTTTGGCACATACTATTGGACAAGATACAGGAGGTAATTGCTATGGAACTGCTCAATGTGGCACTCTCTTCTCTTTTGTCCATTGTTGTGCTTTTTTTGCTTGCCAAGCTGATGGGAGACAAACAGATCTCGCAAATGAGCATTTTTGATTATATCAACGGAATCACCATTGGTTCCATCGCAGCAGAGCTGGCGACCGAATTGGAAGCTCCCATTCGGCCGCTGGTGGCCATGACTGTATATGGCGTGCTGGCTTTTCTCATATCCATTATCACAAGCAAGTCTCTCAAAATCCGAAAAATCATCAATGGCCAACCCGTTATCTTGATGGAAAACGGCATGATTTACCGAGACAACTTCAAGAAAGTCCGTTTAGACCTCAGCGAATTTTTGATGTTTTGCAGGGTCAATGGGTACTTCGATCTCAGCCAGATCCAAACAGCCATTTGGGAACATAATGGCGCGGTCAGTATCCTGCCCATTTCAAACCAGAGGCCAGTCACCCCGAATGACCTGAATTTAAACCCGCCGCAAGAAATGCCTGTTACAACGGTCCTGCTGGACGGGCATGTCCTCTCAGAAAATTTAAAGCGCGTGGGTCAAAATATCACTTGGCTGACCAAAGAACTGAAAAATCAAGGTTATGCTTCCCCACAAGAAGTATTCCTCGCTACCTGTTCCAGTGACCACCAGTTATCCGTCTTTCCCATGGTAAAAAAACGAATACCTGCTGATCGATTTGAATAAGGGTTCATGCTCAAAGAAACGTCACTTTTCCTGTTCCCACATCATACATGGCGCCAACGAGCATCATATCACCTTTTTGAAGAAGCGGAGCCAATGTTTCTGCTTCTTCTAATTTTTTGAAACTGTTTTTGGTGTGCTGCACCTCGCATGTATATGGATCTGTCTCCCCATGAAGTCCCTCGAGAATCCTCTGCGCGATGACTGAAACAGCTCCTTTGGCAGTCCCCGACAGCGCTGCGTTCACTGCGCCGCATTTCGTATGTCCCATAATCACCACCAAAGATATACCAAGGCCTGTAACCCCATATTCCACACTGCCAAGAGCATTCCAATCAATCAAATGCCCGGCCGTTCGGATGACAAACAATTCCCCCAGTCCTGCAGAGAAAATGTGTTCTGGTGGCACCCTGGAATCGGAGCATGTCACAATCACCGCATATGGCTGCTGCCCCTCTAGGGCCAAACTGCGTCTCTCTGTCTCGGTCAAAGCAGCAGGATTGCTTTCCTGCCTCAAATATCGTTCATTTCCCTCCTGCAAGCGTAGCAACGCCTGCATTGCTTTTTCTCGATTATTCAATTGTACTGTCACCTCCATACGTTAATGCAATCGGTTGCGTTTTAAATCGTCTTTTCTAAGGGTCTTGGCTATTATAATTGCTTTTCCTTTAAAACACAAGATATTTTCCTAAACAAAAATATTTGCATCCGAAATACTTTTGTGATATAATACAGGTTTGTGATTAGAAATTATATTATATTGTATTATCGCAATCGCAGGACCGCCATGACCGGCGAACAGAAAGGGGAACCTCAACTTGCAGTGTTCACAGCTTCGCAATGTAGCAATTATTGCCCATGTCGACCACGGAAAAACCACAATGGTCGATGAAATGTTAAAACAAGGCGGCGTATACCGGGAAAACCAGACCGTCGTGGAACGGGTTATGGACTCCAATGATTTGGAGCGGGAGCGCGGCATCACCATTTTGGCCAAAAACACCGCCGTACAATATGGGGATGTGAAAATCAACATCGTCGATACGCCAGGCCACGCCGATTTTGGCGGCGAGGTGGAGCGTATTCTGAAAATGGTAAACGGCGTCATTCTGCTCGTAGATGCCGCGGAAGGGCCAATGCCTCAAACACGTTTTGTCCTTTCCCGGGCGTTGGAATTGGGCCATCGGGTCATTGTAGTGGTCAACAAAATTGACCGGCCGGATCAACGAATTTATGAAGTCGTAGACGAAGTGCTGGAACTTTTGCTGGATCTGGATGCCACAGAAGAACAGTTGGATTCTCCCATGCTCTTTTGTTCCGCCCGTCAGGGTATTGCGTCTTTTGCACCGGACGTCCCCGGTACAGATCTGCGTCCGCTGTTTGATACCATTGTAGACTATATTCCGGCGCCAGAAGCAGACGCGGACGCCCCTTTTCAGATGCTGGTCTCTTCCGTTGACTACAACGAATTCGTCGGGCGGATTGCCATTGGTCGGATCGAACGAGGCACGCTGCATCAGAATCAAGAAATCTCTGTTTGCAATTTCCACGGAGACCGTCCACCGGAAAAAGCAAAAGCCGTGTCTCTTTATCAATTCGAAGGGCTCAGCCGCCAGCCGGTCACAGAGGCGTCCGCCGGCAACATCATCGCGCTATCCGGCATTGGCGATATCACCATCGGCGATACCATCTGCGCAGCGCAGTCCCCGGAACCACTTCCCTTTGTCAAAATTTCAGCCCCTACCATGGAAATGACGTTTTCTGTCAACGATTCTCCTTTTGCCGGGCGGGAAGGCAAATACGTCACGTCTCGCAATTTGCGGGATCGGTTGATGCGGGAGACGCTGAAAGACGTTTCCCTGCGGATATCGGAAACCGACAGCACCGACTCTTACCACGTAGCTGGCCGAGGCGAAATGCATCTGTCGATTCTCATCGAAACCATGCGCCGTGAGGGATATGAATTTCAAGTTTCTCCTCCCCGGGTACTTTACCAAGAGATAGACGGCAAAAAATGTGAGCCAATTGAGCGCCTGGTGGTGGACGTACCCGAAAACGCCGTTGGTCCCGTCATTGAAAAGATGGGTGCCCGAAAAGGCGAGCTTTTGGAAATGACGCCCGTAGGAAAACGAATGAAACTGGAATTTTTGGTGCCCTCCCGCGGCTTATTCGGATACCGAAATGAGTTTTTAACTGACACCAGAGGTGAGGGCATTATGGCTTCTGTGTTCGACCGATATGCACCATTTAAAGGCGAAGTATCCCGCCGCTTGACTGGCAGTCTTGTCGCCTTTGAGACAGGGGAATCTGTAGCATATGGCCTGTTCAACGCACAGGATCGTGGCGCCCTGTTCATCGGGCCCGGCGTGCCAGTTTACGCTGGAATGATTGTGGGTGTTTCACCCAAGTCGGAAGACATTGCCGTCAATATCTGCAAGAAAAAGCAGCTCACCAATATGCGTGCCTCGGGCAGCGATGATGCATTGCGTCTCATTTCCCCCCGCAATTTGAGTCTGGAGCAATGCTTGGAATTTCTGGCGGATGACGAGCTATTAGAGGTAACCCCAAAAACCATGCGTTTGCGGAAACGCCTGTTGGATCATGGCGAGCGGATGCGCGCCAGGGCCTCTAAAACCGGAAAATAGTAGAAAATAGAAACACTTAAAAAAAGGGTCTTTTCATCATTCTGTAATGATGAAAAGACCCTTTTTGGATTTTTCTTCGCATCCGCAAAGCCAACTTCTCCCGGTCTTTTTTGACACGCTCTAACAAGAGTCCGGAGAGCGGGAATTTCCCGCTCTCCGGATGATAGAAGGTCTCTTGTACAGGGCCGAATCTGTACAAAGGATTAACACATACTCAACTTTACATTTTTGCCCATGTCGGTGAGACATTGCGCCAATGTTTTGACCAATGCAAGCTTCGTGCTGCCGCCAATTTCCAAAGAATCGTGGGCCTGGTTGATTGCGGTGCCAAAAAAGATATTGATATCGGTTGCTTGTTCAAACAACATCTCCGCGATCAAAGAGGCGCCATCTTTGTTTTGATTGATATTGATGGACTCCAGGTTATTGTCTGCATACCGTTTTGCGATCTCTACCACTTTCTGCAGGGTCAGCACGCCTTCTGTCACCAGGTCAACACCCTCCATTTCAGCGATAGCAGGAATGGTCTCTGTTCCGCTTTCAGGAATCAGCATCAACGGTTTGTTCAAATATCCGCTCACCGCGTGGGCCGTGCTGCCACCGCATACAACATGCTTTCCTTCCTTGGCGAAAAACAGCTTAAACACCTTGGGGTCGTCTTCTTTATTCCCCGGCGGACCGATCAGCACATTCACCGCCTGCCGCCGCCGCACGGTAAACACCAGCGTGGTAATGTCATCATCAGGAGAGTCCATGCTAAGCGACATGCAAGCATTGCCGATGATCGCCGCCAAACGCTTTGCAGAAGTCTCCTTCTGACACCACTCCTCTAAAAATGCAGTGATGCCTTCCTCCTCCCAGCCGTCTGGCCGGAGCTTCCCCACGCCTGCGTTGGTAACGCCGTCAGACATTAGGACGATGATATCGCCCTCCTGGAGCAAGATATTGCTTTCATGAATTTCCTTTTCCCCTACAAAGTGAACACTGGTGGGGTAACGGTACCGTTTCCCATTTCGAATAAAGATGGCAGCCGGGTTGTCATACTGTACCAACCGTGCGCGGCTCCCTTCGATTTCCAGCACGGTAAAGGTAGAGTACGACAAGTGACGCACCTTGCACATGGGGAGCGTAGAAGCCACCGTCTCCACACACTCGTCAATGGGCAATTCGCGAGAGACCATTGTACTGAGCATGGTTGCCGTGAGGGTAGACAAAATATTGGCTTTTACGCCGCTACCCAAACCGTCGGAAAGAACAATGGTGGTTTTATTTTTATTCTTGATAATACTGTAGGAATCACCACACAAAGATTCATCGTGCTTGTTTACACTGGCATGGCCACTTTCGATAAATAAGTCTTCCATAGTTTACCTATCATCGCTTTCCATCATAATACTATCTTTCAATTCTGCAATGGCAATTTTGGTCTCCGCCGCCGACTCGCCCAGAAGAGATGCAATTTCATGGACAATGCGCAATTGCTTTTCCACAATATCGTCTGCCATGCTGGCAGCCTGGGTTTTCACGCGCATCAGTTGATTCCGCTTCTG
>JAQWCP010000042.1 GCA_028705905.1 Oscillospiraceae bacterium | reverse complement strand
AGAAGCGTTCGTGGGCGTCGCCGATCCAGTCCCAGGCAAGATCGCGGGCGAGGATTGAGCACTCGACGCCGAACACCTCTACCCGGACGACCTTTTCCGCTACGGCGATGACGCGGGCCTGGACGATGCGCCCTTCATAGATGCGGTACATGCCTGCAGCGTCGGTATTCAAGTAGAAAATCTGCCGCTTTTTCAGCATCGCCTCTTTACGGCTGGCAACTGCGCTGCGGGTCTTAGAGTCAATGCCTTTCACCATAAAGTCAATTTCCGCACCGAGCATGGTGCCCAGAATCTTATTATGGCGACGCACCAGCTCGTCATACTCAGCGCCCGACGGACTGCGGCCAAGGTTAATCATCATTTCCTTCAGGGGGATGATGATGCGGAAGCCCTTGTACTCCACAATGACAAGGGTTTTTCCGTTGTCTGTCTGTTCAATGCCTCCCAGATAGCCGGTGAGGATTTTGCGCGTCCGGTAGGCGTTGTGGATCTCATGCCAAATGGTGTCCTCGATGCTCTCCTGAGTTTCCGCTTCGGTATGTGCCTCAATGGTGAGGATGGGAGCAGCGGCCTTTCGCTTGGTTGCACGTTTGACCGGTGGCGCCGGCTCAATGGGTGCCGCTGCGGGAGTGGAGATGCTCGGCTCAGGAGCAGCTTCAGCTGATGGCTCAGAACTGTTCTCCGTAGGGGCATCTATATCTGCTTTCTTTTTGCGGGTCGCCCGCTTGGGCTTGGGCGGCTCAGGCTTCGGGGAAGAGTCGCCATCAACGGAAAAGGGCTCTCCCTCAGCGGATAGCTCGGATTCCATGCTGTCGGGAGCAGGGGCATCGTTCCCGGTGGTGGGATCATCGTTGCCGGAAGCGGCAGATTCTTCCTCGGGATAGAGCATCCCATCTTCAGGGGCTTTGTCCATATCCGCCAGCAACTCATTCAAATCCTCGCCGGCGGGCATGTCATTGCCTTGATCGGCGGCGGGTACAACCTCCTCGGCTGCAGCCAAGGTATCGGTATTTTCCGGGAGCATAGTTTCCAGTTCGGTTTTCTTTTAGGTCATAATAAGATTCCTCCTAAATTTTTAGTCCATGATGGAGCGTTTGTCTGTCTTGGTCACAGCGCCCTTCTTATGCGCATCCTGCGTGGTGGGCTTCGCTTTGCGCTGGGCTGCCTTGGCAGGCTTGGGCGATGGGACGGTGGCTGGCTGCGGCGATTTTTCCTGCTCCAATCTCCAATTCGGCACATGGGTGGATGCCTTGCAGGAACGCATCAGTTTTGCCTCCGGGTGGAGGGAGTAGTCGTATTTGTCCACCTGCAGAAGCTTGTGCCCGCGGATGATAACCAGCGCCTTCTCCAGTGGGAGCCGCAGCACCTCATCGGGGGTGAGCAGGTTGCGCTTGCCGACGCCATTGGTTTCCCGGTACTCCGGTGTGTAGTCGGAAATGCGCCATGTTCCCAGCTGCTTTGCTTTGCTGGACACCGCCACGCTGGCGACGCCGGAGCGTTCACTGATAAACTCTGCCGTGAGAGCATCAGTACAGCCCAAAAACAGCTGTACATCACAGTTTCCCAGCAGTTCCTGCCATTGGTTATAAGGATACCTATTCTGCAAGCCTGCTAAATTTTGGAAGACCAATGACATTGACAAATTTCTCGATCTGATTACGGATATTTTTCGAGATAGCTCAGGAATGACCCCACAGGCACATATTTCTTCACCCAGTACATGGACGGGAACAGGCAGCTTACCTCCTTCACAGGTCCTGTCTGCGTACCGCACCAGCTTTATAAAAACGAACGATAGAAACAGCGAAGAGAGAAAATCGAAGGTGCCGTCCTGGTCGCTCGTAATACAGAAATAGGCGCAGGGCTTTTGGCCCGGCAGCTCCATGTCAATCTCATCCTTTGCAGTGATTTGTTTAATGATGGAGGACTGGAACACCTGCAGTCGGCTGCCCAGGCCGATGATAACACCGCTGCGCACGGTGTCGGACGCCTGACGGAACAGGCTGAACGGTGCTTTTGCCGGATGGTCATTTGGGAGCATATCAAACAGGCTGTTCAAATCCTTTTCCGAATTGAGCGTGAGCAGCTGATATACCTGCCCGATGTTGCAATTCTCCAGCGGATAACCCTGATCCACATAGAGAACAAGAGCTTTCAATAAATTCATTTCTGCATTGTCCCAGAAGTGATCTCCTTTGCCGTCGGTGGTTGTATTCTTGATAACCACATCGCAAAAGAGTTGCGCCATGATTTCCTGCCCGCCGATTTCCGACAAGCAGTTCCAGCTATCAGAGTTTTCAGGCGTTACCAGATTGAATACCTTCACGATGTAGCCCTTATCCCGCAGATAGGCGCTGGTCTTTTCGTACAGCTCGGATTTACAATCGCAAATAATAAGCGATTCTCCCTTGGCGGCACTTTGGAGGATGCGGTTGACGCAAAAGGCTCTGGTCTTCATGGAGCCACTGGCACCGTATACCGCCATATTGGCATTCATACGGGTTTCCTCCGGCACGCAGACAATCCTCTTTTCCAGCAGCCCCAAGATCGTTCCATGGTGATGGCGCACATCGGGGATTACCTCCAGCACACCCTTCATTTCCCTTGGCGACATCCACCCAGAGGTGCCGTAGGTGCCTTTTTTGGAGTAGGTAAAGTTGCGGTCTGCATCATGTTCTCCGCTGTCGCTGCTGCCCATTTTCATCACCATGAGAATGAGCAGCCCCAGAAGGCCCACACAGATGAAAATGCCGTAGATGCCGTGGGGCGGCATAAATGCGGATTGGATACAGGTCAAAAAAGACGGCGACGGTGGCAGGGGCGATGTACCGTCCCCCGGATAGCCGCCGCCTTGCTGCCATGCACCGTAGTTAAAAATAAGCTGCGCCAAATATCCCCCTGCATAGAGCACTGCCAGCAGCGCCGGGGGAAGCGCAATCAGTAATCCTATTCTTTTTTTTTCATTTGAGAAATCTCCCTTCATATTTTTTCAGGCTAATGGTTTCAAAGGAAACCTGTGCCTTGCAGTATCGTTTCAGTACCTCAGCTTGGAAATCAAAGCAGATGATCGTTCCGCTTCGCCCCTGTAGCTGCAGGGCATGATGGAAACGCGCGATGCGGGGCAGGTCAAGGGTATGGGCAAACAGCACGGGATTGCCCTGCCGGTCAAAGCCATCATTTTCGATATGGCTGCCTGTCGTGCGTGGGAGCAGATTTTCGGAAAGCACGCTCTGCAGCTCCGCCGACCGTTCCGCGTCACACAGAATTTTTAGGATCACCTCCCCATCGT
This sequence comes from Oscillospiraceae bacterium, assembly GCA_028705905.1. Taxonomy (GTDB): domain Bacteria; phylum Bacillota; class Clostridia; order Oscillospirales; family Oscillospiraceae; genus RGIG529. The sequence goes on along the minus strand of JAQWCP010000042.1, from coordinate 5,459 downwards.
GGTTATTTGGAATGTAGTGGAAATTGTCGTAATTGCCATCCAGAACAAAATAATTCCGCTGCCCGGTTTCCTGCCCGGTGAGCAGTTCATATGCCATTTCCATGCTGCCGCCCAGGAGAATGCCCTGCACGGCGTCCGGTGCATACTGTCCCGCAAGGCGCTGCTGGCAGAGTACGGTTTTCATCAGCGCCTTGGTGCGCATCTCCGATTTGTACTCCCATCTGCACCTTGCGCTGCCGGGGTTGTAGACCGCAAAGGCGTTGCTGCCTGTCAGCAGGACACCTACCATCCGGGCGCCCCGAATCTTCACAAACTCGGTGCCCAGCTCCTTGACCTCCCGGGAATTGTAAAAGGCGGGTGCGTCTATGCGCAGGGGAGAGATGCGCTGCGCACTCTCCGGATAGAAAACCTCCGGTTTCTCATCACGGAAAATTAAAACGCCTGCGCCCTGCATGGTGACAAGACTCTCCGCAATCCGGTGCAGCCGCAGCCTGCGGGTGATTTCGCTCTTGGGTTGGTTGGTTTCGCTGTTCCCCATAAGGAAAAAGTCAAAGCGGTCCGGATAGGCCGCCAACAGCAAGGCTTTCGCCTTGGCCGTGAGCCGATATCCCCGGAGCCTGTCCTTGTAGTAGGTACGCAGCAAGCCCTCACGCTTGAGGTCTTTCACCACATTCTCCATGTAGGTCGAACTGCCAAGACGGTCTGCCTGATTGGTCGGGAATTCGCCCGATAGCGCCGTGAGCGTGAGGAGCAGAAGCGGCTTTGTTTGATTTGTGGGGAGTGTTTGCTTGTTGCTCAAAGCACCACCTCCTCGATGTGAAAACTACCGAGGTCGCTTATAACCCCGGTAATTTTTGCTGTCCGTCACGCCTGAAAAACGCTGGCGTGGCAAGGCTTTTTCACTTGTTTTAGACCGTCCCAAAAAATGAGGTGAAAAAACCTCAAAAATCGGATATGGCTTTTACGCTGTTTTTACGTTCCTCCAGCCACTCAAAAAAATGGTCTTGATCCATAACCGAAATGCGGGTGCAGTCGGTATCACCCAACTCGGTGGTATTGTAGGCATCGCATAAAAGTCCGCTGTCGTCGGCCATGATGAAGGTGGACACCACATCCAAAAGCTGCTTGAGCTCCAGATTGTCATAATCACGAACGCGCCGGGCCGGCAGGTCCCGGCAGTATATATGAGAAAAGCAGACGACGCAGTGGGTGAATTTCGGTAAGGTATGGCTGTCTGCGTAGCCGCTTAGTGCAAAGTAAATGGGGTCAAGCAGAAATTCTGAGCTTTGCCTCTGCTTTCGCTTGGGCAGGAGTGCCGGTAGCGTGATTTCCACCATGCCGTTTTCACAGTGAATTTGAACACCCTGCATGACGGCGGCCGATTGCATATACTCGGATTTCTTGATGCCGGTGGTGGCGTAAATCAAATGCCGCAGCCGGCAGGCAATATTTTCACCGCGCAGGGCGGCGTCAGTGGATAGCACTTCGTAGTTGTCGTGGTAGCGTTGAAGATCCGTAGTGCTCATTGCGTACAGGGCGCTTTGCAGGCGGCTGATGTCGTCCAAAATAGCGGTGATACGCTGCGTGATGATTTGCTTTTCCAATAGAACACCTCTATTCTTTCTTGAAGTAGGAAACCTGCCCGGCCTCATCTACCGTACAAAAGCCGCTGACGCTTGGAATAGCAATGGAGCCAATTTGCTCTTGGCTGTCCACCACAACAATACGGCGGGGTGGGTCCTCCTCGACCTGCTGCGACCACAGGTGATTTATCATTGCCTCCTTGCCAAGCGGCACATGAAGCACCTCGTACACCTCGCCGGCAGCAAAGAAAACCAGCTTTGCGGGGAAGTCGCTGACCGAGTGATATTCCACCTTGTCAATGAAGTCCAGCAGAACCCAAAGAGATGCCGTCATGCCGGGGTCTGGGGTCATACGCTGTTCAGCATAATATCCGGCACTGGCGCTGTCATAAAAAATCCTGCCTTGGCGGAGCAGGTGGGTCAGCAGGTTTTTGATTTTATCCTCTTTGCCGCCGAAAAGCCGCAAAAGCTGTTGTTCCGTCAAAACACGGTACATGGAGATGCTGCGCAGCAGCTCGGTGGCCTCCTGACCATAAATTTCTTCTCTGGTTTTCAAACCTTCACCTTCCTTCTAATGCGTATAATCTCCGCATTGTTTTTGTATTCTGTTGTCTAATGCGTATTGCCGGAGTATTAAAGTGGCAATCCCTCGTTTTGCTGCTTTGTGCGTTCAATCAGCTCCTGCAGCTCCCGGCGGTCGGTGGTGATGAGGTCTTTTTCCAGCTGGCTGCACTTAAACTCAACGGTGATATTGTTGTTATTGGTGGAGATAAGCCCGGAGCCGCGCTCGAAATGGGTGATTTCCATGACTTCGGCTTCGGACAGGTTCATAAACTGCTGGACACGCTGCGCCTCGTCATCCTCCAGGTTGAGGATAATTTTGGTCTTGGAGTTGTTGATGATGCCTTTGCCGTACTTGCCGTCGTCCAGTGCGAAAAAGTCGTTCAAATCCTGGCTGGCACAGATTGCGGACCCGCCGTAGCCCCTGATTATCTTAAAAATTTCAAGGACAAAATCCGCGGCCAGACGGTTGGAGGAACCACCGATCAGCTGCCAGCACTCATCGATAAAGATTGCCTTCTCCTGTGTACGGTTTTCCTTCGCCTTATCCCAGACATAATCCAAAGCGACGAACATGCCCACCGTCAACAGGTCACCCGTCAGCTCCGATATATCGAGGACGATGTACTTGTTATCCAGGCTTACGTTGGTTTGCTGGTTAAAGGTGCTGGCTGAGCCGTGTACCAGGCGATTTAGGATATTGGCGAGACGCTTAGTGTCCGGGGACTTTTTCAGCACCTCGTATAGATCACCTAAAATGGGCATCTCCTTATAGCTGCCCGGGTTTTCAAAATTGCTCTCATCCTCCAGAGTGGCGTTATCATGGGTAATGCCCTTGAAGGCGTAGGTTTTGATGAGGGCGTCATCCAATAGCTGCTTTTCCTCATGGGACATGTCCGGGATGAGTAGGGAAAAGAAAATGTGCAGCTTTTGAATTTTAGCCGCCAACTCGGATTTTTCAATGCTCGGCCCATCCAACAGCTCATCCACCGATTTGTCCGCACGGCGGATCTCCATGATGTTGATGCAATTTTTAGAGGCGGGCGAGATTTGGATAAACTCACCGCCGATGTTGGTACAGGCCCGGTGCAGCTCTTGCCCCTTCAGGGGAGCAAGGATAAAGACCTGGATGCCCTTGCGACGCATCCGAAGCGCCATGAGCTGCAGCGTAAAGGTCTTGCCGGCGCCGCTGGTGCCCAGAATCGCCATGTTGGCGTTCTTATAGGTGCGGCTGTTGAAGATGTCTACGATAATCAAAGAATTGTTGTGCTTGTTCACACCCAGCAGAATGCCGTTGTCGTCGCACATCTCATAGCTGGTAAAGGGGTAGCAGCTTGCGGCTCCAGGGTTAAAACATTGCGCTTAGAGCGTTCATACAGCTTCTTTTCCAGCGAAACGAGAGGAAGTGCCGATAAAAAAGCCTGTTCCTCACGAAAGGAACAGGTACTCACGTTCATATCCTGGGACAGCAACAGCTTTTTCATCTCTGCCAGTCGCCATTCAAGCTCATCCACGGTGTTTGCCGTGACGGTGATGAGCAGGTTGAGATAATAAAAATCCTCGTTGTTCCCCAGACCTTCCTTGAAAAAATAGCCGCTACGGATAGCGCCGTCCAGGTCGTCAAAGTCGGTATTGGTATCGGAGGTTTCCTTGATTTTGGAGCGATTGATGCGAAGCTGCTGACCGAGCTTTTGAATAATGCGCTCCTTGGGCTGGCGAGTTAGAAACACGTCCATATCAATGCCGTCCCCGGCGTTGACGATGAGACTGAGCCACCCGGCCGGGACTTGGGACTTAAAGCCGTCAGACGGCACCAGCAGGTAGGCATGGTACACATCGTCAATTTTGACATACTGCCCATGTGTGAAGTCAATGCTGTCGGGCGCACAAAACTCGCTTGCTGGGATACTGTCCAAATCGTCCGCCCGGCCTGCCGCCACATATTTTGCCACAATCTCCTTTGCCCGTGTGGGCAGCGACTTATCGCAGCTGGTGCTCCGGCAAAGCACATTGTAGAGTACATCCACGGCAAACTCGTTTTCATCTTCCGGGGTAATCACACGGTTGCCGCATTGCCGCAGATAGTTTTCCGCCGTATGCGCCGCTGTGGATAAGGCGGCGATTGCTTCGCCTTCCTCATTGCCTCGTTTGGTATTGACCCAGGGTTCAAACTCGAAAACGATAAAAAAACGCCGGGTGATGGCCTCCTTGGAGCCGATCTGCTTCACAAGACCCAGATAGTCCTCCTGCAGCATCCGGCAGCCCTCATCCGTCTCCTGCGCCAGCTCGGAGCGCACGGTATCCAGATGTCGATTGATGTCTGCCCGCTTGGTGAGCACCTTAAACTGCATCTTGACAGGGCTGATCTTGAGAAATGAGATAAACGAATAGATGATATTACGTTGCTCTCGAGCGCTACGGAGCAGGAAGTTGATAGGCACCACCTCAAGGATTTTGATGTAACGGTGATCCTTAGTATAAATTGTGCCGTTTTCCACTTTTTCGATGGGGATGTACCCGGCAACGGGATTGAGAAAAGCGGGTGGCTCCGGCTTTTTATCTGCCTTTTTCACCCTTTCCTTGCGAGGCAGCTTCTCCCGAACCTTTCTTTTTCTGGAATAGCGGCTCACCTCATCAAATTCAGCGGGGAAATCCTCCGCAGGTTTTTTCTTGCGTTTTGACTGCCGCCTGCGGTTTACAGCCTTTTGGGGTCTCTGCTCCATAGTAGCCTCTCGCTGTTGGACACCTACCACACGCCTGTTTCTCAGATAACGAAAAAAGATGAGTGCGAAGGAACTGAGGCTTTCACCCGAAATGCCGATCAGCGCAAACAGTGCCAGCGGCAGGGCGGTGAGGCACAGGATGATGATTTTTGTAGTCAGAGAAACGCCCAGCGAAAAGACCGGGATGCCCACCGCAAGCATCAGCACGCCGGCTTCAATGGCGTTTCGCGCCTTAAACATCCCGCCGAAAAAGGTGCCGCTATCTATAAAATTCGGCGGGATGATGTAGGAGTCGTGTTCGTTTGATTTGCTCATAGCTACCTCTTTTCTGCGGCAAAATTAACCAATAATCCAGAACGGTCCGCCGGCCGCCGCCCCCTTGCTTGCCTCGTCTACAATGATGGACAAGTCCCACTCCTGTTGGCTGCGTTTGTAGCTGGCGGGGTCTGCCACCAGTATCTTCCCGTCCTTGACGCCGCGCAGGACGATAAAATGGCCGCTGCTTGTGAAATGCCCCTTTGACATGATGGCGACCACCAGTTTGCCGCTGGAAAGGGCATCAATGATTTTTTGGGGTTCTGCGGCAGTGCAG
>JAQWCP010000041.1:7274-8802 GCA_028705905.1 Oscillospiraceae bacterium | reverse complement strand
CCCGCCATTGTCTATTGGTTAATGGGCAGTCTGTCCTCTGTGGGATACGGGGACTTTTGGGCGCTTATCCCCATTTCACTGGGGCTTTTGATGTTGCTTATTTTGTCCCATCAAATCAATGTCCTTACCATGGGCGAGAAAGAGGCCCGCACCTTGGGTGTGGACGTTGCCAGGGTGAAAACGCTGGTAGTGGGTGGTGCGGCTCTTGCGACGGCAGGTTCCGTTTGTTTGGCCGGTATGGTGGGCTGGGTGGGCCTTGTGATCCCCCATATCGGACGGATGATCGGCGGGAACGATGCCAGCAGGCTGCTTCCCATCTCCATTTCCATGGGTGCCACATTTTTGATTTTAATGGATACCCTCAGCCGGGTCTTAGTGGAGTCGGAGGTGCCTTTGGGCATTTTGACCGCGTTGGTGGGTGCGCCATTTTTCGTGTTTTTACTGAAAAAGACCAAGGGGGGCGGCTGGCAAGTATGAATCTCATCGCAGTGGAAAACGGATGTTTTTCCTATGGAGAAGAGCCTTTGTTTCAGGCCGTTTCCCTGACCGTTGCGCCGGGGGAAATCTGTTGTCTCATGGGGCCAAATGGCTGCGGGAAAAGCACATTGCTGGACTGCATTTTGGGGGTGCAGCAGTTGCAGGTGGGCAGCGTGGAGATCGCCGGAGAGAAAATTGAAACATATGACAGGCGTGCCATGGCCCAGCAGATTTCCTATGTGCCACAGACCCACCACCGCACGTTTCCTTACACGGTGGAACAGGTGGTTTTGATGGGCCGCACTGCTCATCAAAAGGGCTGCGCCGGGCCGTCGGCGGAGGATCGGGCGATCGCCCTGGATGCACTGCGTCAAACGGGAATTTTTCATCTTGCCGCCCGGCCCTATACCCAGATCAGCGGGGGCGAGCTGCAGCTTGTGCTGTTGGCCAGGGCCTTGTCCCAGTCGGCAGCGGCCATTTTGATGGACGAGCCGACCGCCCACCTGGATTTTCGCAATGAGCTGGTTTTTCTGGAGACGGTGGCTCAGCTGGTTCAGCAGCAAAAAATTGGTGTCCTCATGGCCACCCATTCTCCCAATCAGCCCTTTTATTTTGAAAATCAGAACATTCCCACCACTGTGCTGGCCATGGAGCGGGGAACCATCGCACGAGTGGGAACACCCAGTGCGGTTTTGACGGAAGAGGCCATCCATGCCATTTATCAGGTGGATGCCAAACGACTGGAGTATCGAGGCGAATCTGGTGTACATCGGCAGATTCTACCCATCCGCACCCAAGGAGGGACGAAACATGAAACAAAGTAACCGGCGCGTCGTGCCTCTTTTGCTGGTTCTTCTTTTCCTTTGCAGTGCCTGTGCCCCGGCGGCTCCAAAGATAGAAGCCCGGCCAGGATATCAGATTTTGGTCGATTGCATGGGGCGGGAGGTGGAGACGCCAAATGCACCCCTTCGGGTCGCGGCGCTGGACTCTTTTGCCGGGGAGGTAATGGTGATGATCGGCGCAGGGGAACAGATGGTAGCAGCACCAAACG
>JAQWCP010000041.1:0-7264 GCA_028705905.1 Oscillospiraceae bacterium | reverse complement strand
TGTATCCCGCCTTGCAGGAGGTTGCTTCTCCCATGTCGGGCGGAACCATCAACGGAGAGACGCTGGCGGCTTTGCAGCCCGACCTGGTGCTGCTCAAACGGGCCATGTACGAGGCAGAAGGGGAGCGGGAAAAGCTGGATAAATTGAACATCCCCTATCTTGTCATCGGATATGATAGCATGGAAGAGCAGATCGAGGCCCTGAAACTGATCGGCACTGCCCTGGGCGGAAAAGGAGCAGAGCAGGCTGGTGGGATCGCAGCGTATTACCGTTCTGTCATCAGCCGGGTGACAGAGCTGCAAAAGCAGATTACGGAGCCGGTGCGGGTATATCATTCCATTAGTGAGGCGGTGCGAACCGATGGGGAGTATACGCTGGGCAACGACTGGATCACCTGCGTGGGCGCCGTAAATGTGTCGGCGGGAGAGACGCTCAAGGCGGCGGAGAGCGATTACTTTGCCGCCATGGAGCAGATTTACACATGGGATCCGGATGTGATCATCTGCAACGAGGCGGATACCGCAACCTATTTTCAAGAAGACCCCAAATGGACCGGGCTGGGGGCGGTGCAACGGGGTGCGGTATATTCCATCCCCGTGGGGGCCACCCGCTGGGGACACAGAGGCAGCATGGAGACGTTTTTCGCTATGCTTTGGCTGGGGGAAACCCTCTATCCAGAGGTATACCAGTCCGTAGACCTTAAGAAAGAAGTGTTTGGGTTTTATCAAACGTATCTGGGTATCACCCTCACAGAAGAACAATATGCGTGCATTTTGGCCGGTAACGGCATCCGCCTGAAAAGCAGTGGCGGAAACGGGTAAAAAGGGGAACAACAATTTGAAGATATATCTTTGCGTGGACGATACAGATGACATGAATAAAGAAACCAGCACCGGGGCCGTGGCAGAAGCCATTGGCCGGGCGCTGGCAAAAGAGGGGGCGCAGATCGAGGAGGGGATCAGCCGGCACCAGCTTCTGCTGCATCCGGGCATCTCCTACACCTCTCATAACAGCGCCATGTGCCTTTCGTTTTGCCTCGGCGGCCAGGGACTTTCCCTGGAGCGGATTGAGGCCATTGCGGAAGAGACCATCTTGGCCTACAAGGCCGATACGGCCAACCCCGGCCTTGCCATCTGCATGGGCGATACACCCCAAAAGAGGGATGCGCTGCTGGCCTTTGGCCTTCGGGCGAAGCGAGACGTGCTAACCCAAGACCAGGCGTATGCATTGGCGGCGGAAATGCCAGAGGTAACGCTGCGTTCCCTGGGGGGTGATGGCAGCGGCGTCATTGGCGCATTGGCGGGCCTTGGCCTCCGCCTAAGCCGGAATGACGGCACATTCCGCGGGAAAAAGGGTGTGTACCTGCATGGAAAGAGTTTGACAGTGGCGCAGATGAAAGAAGCCCTTGGTGTGGAACAGATTGTGGATGCAAAAGGTATCCCCCTTGCCGATCATCAAGAAGTGATGGTGGAGCAGTTTGTCAAAGTATCTTTGCAGAAGGGGAAGCGGTCGGCCGTGCTGTCCGGCCGGAAAAAAGGGAACTGCTTCATCCTTTCGTCTGAGCGGGAGGAGAAAAAGAATGGGCCTGAAGCTGCGTATTGCCCCGATTTCCTCCCGGATCCAGATGAGGAGGAGCAGGTGGGAGAAGGGCAGTCTTGCGGACGTTGCCTCTACCGCAGATGGACCGCGAACGGCCATGAGTGTCAAAAGCCAGTTTCATCTGGAGAAGGAGGGTAAATGGAACGAAACGCAAAAAAGCGTTGCCGGGCCAGCGGGCGGATCGGAGTGATTTTGCTGCTTCTGTCCGTGCTGATGGAAGGCACTGGTTTGTTTCAGGGGGCGCAGGCCGCCTCCTCCTTTTCTGTTGCGGTGCAAATTGGAGAAGGGGAGACGGTTCTGGAGCAGACGATCGAGCGAAAAACGCTGACCAGCTTGCCGCTGGTCACCCAGTCTTATACCATTCTGAAAAAGGATGGAACGTGGCAGACCATACAGGTAGAGGGTGTTCTCTGGAGCGAGGTGCTCTCCTTTTTGGAAATCGAGAATGGAGATGTGGATACAGTTCAGCTCTTTGGGACAAAAGGAGGAAAAGCGACGGTGAGTGGCAATGTCTTGCGCTCAGAATCCCGTTATGCTTATTTGCCTGCCGCCGGGACGGCCCGTGCCACGCAAGTGGGCGGGCGGTATCTGACCGGCGGCCAGACAGAGGAGGAAGCGTCAGCTTCCCCCGCCGCAACAGAGACCGTGCCGCCCACAGAGACGCCGATTTCTTCTGCTCCCACACCCACGCCGACACCCACACCCTCAACGAGCCAGCCGCCGGAATCGGAAGCACCTGCACCCACCCCCGGGGACGAGCGGACGCCCACAGTGGTTCCCGCTGTGCTTGCTCTCTGGTGGCGTGTTGTGCCGGACGGGGAGGCACTTCCCACATGGCACCGCGCCGGTGCCACGGAGGGAATTCGTCTGTGCTATGGACAAAGCAAAAAAACGGAAGTATCCAGTACCATGATGACCATGGAAAACGCAGTGGGGATGCGGTTGTACTTATCAGAAAACAGCTCTTTTGGGCGAAACACCCAGGGGCTGAAGCTCACCGTACGGACTGGGACAGAATTGGTGTTTGAGAAAAACCTCAGTCTGGAAACATTGCAGGCAATGACCCAGCGGCAGCAGATTTATACCTCTGTCAACGGGGATCGAAAACCGGAGGTGACCTTGGCGGAAGGGATTTTGCTCTCCGACTTAATCGCCATCACAGGAGCGGACGAAGCGGATATCACCAATTTGCGCTTTTTTTACCGGGACGGCATGGACAGCAGCTTTTCAAAAGTCTTCTTATTGGACCGCACCCGGTATCGGTATCCACGGCTCTTTGATGCATGGGACACCACTGCGGGAAAGCCGGGCAGCGGGGCCGCGGCAGGCGCTGTCCCAGTGGAGCCGCTTTTGGCGTTGCGATCTTATACAAAAGGGAGCGCCACAGAGGACTGGACCCGGCTGAGTGATAGAATGGGGTTTCGCATCTGCTATGGGCAGCTTGCACCAAATGACGTGTGTAGTACACTGTATGGCGACCATATCGTTAAGATGGAGCTGGTCCTGAAACCTAGCAGTACCTATGGAAAAGACCCGTCGGAACTGGTCTCTCCCACACCTTATGACCCAACCCGGGGAGATGCGACAGGTAGTGGGACCAGCAGTCAGACGGGAGAGACGATTGGCAAGCTGCCGGAAACGCTGACACTGCGGGTGGGCTATTTTGGCACAGAGCAGGTGACGCGTAAGGAGTTCACCTTGGCCGAATTGCGTTCGTTGCCTTTGGTGAAGCAGGCATATACCGTGCCGGATGGCGCCAACTTGACGATGGAAACGGCGGTGGGTGTCCGTCTGCGCGACTTGCTGAAAGCGGCAGGGATCGACGAGGGGTCTGTGGACAGCTTCACATTTTGCTACACCAAAGGGGGAAAGCCAGCGAAGCTGACGCTCCCTAAGGCATTTTTGCTGGACATACCCCGGTACTATTATCCCAACCTGCCCCGAAATTGGGGCGCCGGTGGCCTGCCCAAGCCGGGCGCAGCCGTGGGTGCGATACAAGTGGATACCATCTTGGCACTGAAGGATGATTGGAGCGAAGGTGCCACCGCACCGGATTTTTACAGCGTGAAGAGCAACCATCGGTTCCGTCTGGTCTTTGGACAGACAGGGGCGCGGGTGGCCACGGCACCCAGCCTGGTCTTCTGGATCAACACCATTGAGGTGCAGCTTGTGGGCAGCCCAGCAGATTCTCCCGGATCCCCCGGCGGCTTGATCGGCGGCGGCGGAACCGGTGGGCTGATCGGTAGCGGAACCGGAACCGGTGGCTTGGGAAATGGATCCCAGGCAGGTGGCGGAGCAGGTAGTTTGGAAGAAAAAACAACAGAAGGCGGCAACACCACCCTGCAGGCGGAAATCGGCAAAGGAGAGCAAAGCGGCCTCCCGGTGCAGTCCGAGGGGGAAACCGCATCTGCCGCCGGGCCGGGGGGGACGCAGGGATCTCCGGGGGGCGGTGGCCAGACCAACGGCTCGAGGTGGCATTTGTACGAGATGAACGAAGCGGCAGAGCCGATTTTCATCCAGTCCCATTCCCAAGGAATCTGGCTTGCGCTGCTTGGCGTTGTCACTTTTCTTGGCGGCGGGGCAGAACGATATTGGGAATACCGAAGGGAGAGACGATAAATGGGAATGCTCGTTGGCATGCAGGATGCCCTGCACAGCGTTTCCCAAGCACTTTTGATTCCAACCATTGGGGTTTTACTGCTGCTGCTGTTGGGAACTGTGGTATGCATTGGAAGTGTCTTGGCGGAAGCAATTACAGAACGCAGATATTTGAAAGATCATGTCCCGCAGCTGGTGGAATCCATGCATGGGAAAACGAAAGAGGAAATGATATGCCTAGTGGAGGAAAGCGGTTTGCTGCGTCGTCAAAAAAAGACGCTTCAAGAGTTGCTGCAATATCATCGGCTGCCTGAGGAAGAGCGACGGGCCATTGCAAAAAAGCTCATTGCCGCGTCGGAGTCATTCGGTGATCGCCGGATCGGTGTGACGGAGCTGATCTCCCGGATTGGCCCGATGTTTGGTTTGATGGGCACCCTCATTCCCTTGGGACCCGGCATCATCGCCCTGGGCCAAGGGGACACGGTTACCTTGTCCACGTCCCTTTTGGTGGCGTTTGACACGACCGTTGCAGGGCTGATCAGTGCGGCCGTCTGTTTTGTGATCACAAAAATCCGCTGCCGCTGGTACGAAAACGATATGGTCTCTCTGGAGAGCATGATGGATTGTATCTTGGAAGAGGTGAGATGAAATGCGAAATTCCATTCGCAGCAGCAGCCTGCGCGGCCGAAAGGGGCGGGAAGAAATCAATCCCATGGACGGCATTGCAAATCTGGCAGACGCCATGCTGGTGCTGGCCTGCGGCTTGATGATGGCATTGATCCTCCATTGGAATGTGGATATCAACCTGGAACAGGTGGACATCAGCACTGGCTCGGAAGTGACCAATGTGGAGGATCTGCAGGAGAGTATGGTGCAGATCCAGAGTGATGAAGACAGCTATCAGCGCATGGGTATTTTGTACCAAGATCCCCAGACGGGCAAAATGTATATGCTGACAGAAGAGCCGACAGAATCTACCGAGAAGCGGCCGGTTCCCAGTGATATTTTGCAAGAATAAGATGACATTTCTTACAGAATATGGTACACTGGATAAAAAGAAGGGGAAAGTCCAGGAAAGGAAGCGTGTCCATGGAACAGGATCTGATGAGCATCATCAAACGCACAGGAAACATGATGCGGCGGCTCCAGGGGCAATTGTCCCCCCATTCCAATGGGAAGGGGCATGGCCGCCTGTTGCGGTTCGTCGCGGAGCATGACGGAATCACCAGTAAGGAACTGGCACTGATGCTGGGCATCCGCCCCTCTACCTTAACGGAAAAGCTCCGCACCTTGGAGCAGGATGGGACGATTGTGCGTAGGCGGGACGAAAAAGACCGCCGAGTGGTCCATATCGCGCTGACGCCGGAAGGGTATCTTGCGCTGCGGCGCAGGGAAGCAGGGGGAAACCGGCTGCAAGAGAAGCTGGACGAGGTCATGACACAAGAAGAACAGGCGCAATTTTGCGCCCAGTGCGAAATCATCATCGAGGCCATGGAGCAGCTTTCGGAAGCGTGCAGGGAGCGGTGCAAAAATGTGATCTCCTTTGAAGAGCGGGAGGCCCTGCCTCATGAACGGGTGGGGGAAAAAACCGCGGGCTCAAACAGCTGAAAAATGGGCTGTGATGTGTGCCTTTTGGCGCACCTCACAGCCTGTTTTATCGGGGGTAGCAGTATCATCTGATTCACTTGATCCAGGAGAACAAAAGATCTTCGCTGCCGGCACAATGTCTCGGGCTAGAAAAAATCCCCTCCGCTGCGGCGATGCGCAGCGGAGGGGATTTTCGTTTCATCAGGCCTGAGATGCTTCCATCGGCTCTACGCCGAAGGCGCTACAGACCGCTTCCAATGCCCGGGGCAGATCGTGGCTGCTCACCAAAATGGAAATGTCCACGTCCGATGTGGTGATGAGCATGATCTGGATGCCGGCGTCCGCCAAAATGGAGAACACCCGGGCGGCCACACCGGGGGTGCCTACCATGTCCGCGTCGTAAAAAGCGATCTTGCAGTTGCCCGGCAGCACTTCGCTCTGGATTTCGGCATACTTGGCTTTTTTCTTCGCCAGGACGGAGAGGGCCTTTGGCAGCATCTCGTCGGCAAGCGAGAAGGAGACGCTGATGAAGCTGCCCCGTGGCGCCGTCTGGCTGATCATATCAATGACGATGCCTTCCTCTGCCAGGGCGGACAGCACTTCTGCCACACTTTTGCTGTCACTGGGCGCTTGGGCAAGCGATACAAGAGAGACCTGTGTCTGATATGATATTTTACTGATACCACTGCTCATAGAAATCCTCCCTTTTTCACTGCGCCAGCAAGTCCTGCATGGAATATAGCCCGGCGGGCTTGCCACTTAAAAACAAAGCGGCTTCCAGCGCACCGGAGGCAAACACTTCTCTGGACTGGGCGCGGTGCGTGAGTTCAATCACTTCATTGTGTCCGGCAAAGATCACATCGTGATCCCCTACGATGGTGCCGCCACGAACGGCGGAAATGCCGATTTCCTTTTTGTCCCTGGGCCGACGGGCACTTTGCCGTTCATAGACATATTCCGCCTCAAAGGGCAGCGCACTTTTGGCGGCGTCTGCCAGCATCAGCGCAGTGCCGCTGGGGGCGTCCAATTTTTTGTTGTGGTGGCGTTCCACAATTTCAATGTCCCAAGTCTTGCCCAGCGCGGCGGCGGCCTGCTTTACCAATGCCATGAGTGCATTGATACCCACAGACATATTGGCCGACTGGAACACTGGAATTTTCTCTGCCGCTGCTACAATTTGTGCCTGCTGCACCTCCGTGTAGCCGGTGCTGGCCAGCACGACGGGCAGCCGACGGCTGAGGCAATAAGAGAGCAACGGTGAGAGGAAGTCGTGATTGGAAAAATCCACCACAACGTCGGCGTCATCTTTATACGCTTCCGGCTGGGCGAAGAGGGGGATGGCCCCGGAGGGATCGGGATGACGTGTAAAACCGGCCACAGGGGTGAACGCCGGATGTTCCGAGGCAAGGTGGTAAACCACCTGCCCCATCCGGCCGTTAAAACCGGAGACAATCAGCTTGAGCATGAATCTTACCCTTTC
>JAQWCP010000040.1 GCA_028705905.1 Oscillospiraceae bacterium | reverse complement strand
GTCAAGTATACATATTCAGTCCGTACTACCTGGTCTGGGATCGAGACTTTTATTACATGGTAGGCTATTCCAAAAAGCACCAAAACATTGGAAGCCTTCGGATGGACAGGATCTATCAGCAGCCGAGGATTCTGGATGAGCCTACCGCGCAGGTTCCAACCGACTTCAATATCAATCTTGTCGCGTCGCCGCATATGGCGCTTTATATGAAGCGCAGTACGGAAATTTATAATATCTATCTCAAGTATGTAGCGCCCACAGACATCCACGTATATTCCATCGACGAGGTGTTCATGGACATCACCGATTACCTCGCGACCTGCCGCTACACCGTCCGGAAACTGGTCATGACGATCATCAGGATGCGCTGAAAACCACGGGGAATACGGCCACAGCAGGCATCGGGACAAACTTCTAAAATCGTCGTTCACTCTCGCGGGGAACGTGGATTGAAATCCATACCTCAACCATAATGGATGGGTTGCAATATGGTTAAGTTTATGCTATTATTTCCATACATAATATCCGCTGTGCCGCTCAATTGCTTCGCAAAAAGGATTAATTAAGCGGCGTTCAGCAGCAGTGTCTGAATAGATAAGCAATTTCCGTTGGACAAGTGCAATTTTGAATTGCTGGAAAGACCTCTTTATCACATCCATCAGATGTGCCTGCCGGATGTAATCGCAGAGAACATCGGCATGGAGCAGCTCGGCAGAAATCATGAGGACAAGCATCCATGCTTGTTTATTGCAAACTGTTATCTGTAAAATTTCTCCCCCCGGATTTTGCTTTACAATTTGACCATGCTTTAATAAAATATGAAACATAGAGATTGGATATAAGCCGATACGCAGACTGGGAAAAACAGGTGATTCACAATGTCCGAAAGAATGCCGGTAATTTTTGTGGGGCACAGGTCCCCGCTCAACGCGAAAGAAAACAACAAATATACGGCGGCGTGGTCCGGGATCGCCTAAAAAATTGAAAGGAAGCTTGCCGCGATCCGCTGTATTTCGGCTCACTGGTTTACTCCGGGCAGCAGGATCGCGGATTCTTCCGAGCCCAAGATGATTTATGACATGTACGGCTTCCCGGACGAACTGTACAAAGTTGTATATCCTGCTCCGGGTTCACCTGATTTTGCCCGCCTAACCAGGGAGCTGATCGGGGACAAGGTCCAGTTTGACAATTCCCGGGGGCTGGATCACGGCGCGTGGTCCGTCCTTTGCCGGATCTATCCTGAAGCGGACATTCCCGTGTTTCGGCTCAGTGTGGACAGGCGCACCCCGGCGGAGGAGTACCTCAATATCGGGCGAAAGCTCCGCTCCCTTCGCGAGCAGGGCGTCTTAATCCTTGGAAGCGGAAACGTTGTGCATAATCTTGCTAGGGTAAGCTGGAATATGGACGGCGGCTACCCTTGGGCGGAGGATTTTGATAATTATATTAGGAAAAGCATCTTCAGCCGAAACGATGAGAATATCGTCCATTTTGAACGGGCGGGGGCATCGGCTTCGCTTACTGTTCCCAGCATGGACCATTTTGCACCGTTGCTTTATGTGCTGGGCGCGGCTTACGGGACGGATCATGTCCATATTTTCAACTGCTTCTGCGCGCTGGGCGCACTTTCCATGACAAGCTGCCTGTTTACACCGAACCCAGATTAACGGAAACAACGGATACGAAAGGGCGTGTGGATTTGAAAAACCGTGAAATCGCGAAACTGGTCAGAGGACAGCGAACCACCGACGGAGCAGGCGTGCGTCTGGTGCGCGTGCTCGGAAACGGAGACGTAAGGGATTTTGACCCGTTCCTGATGCTGGACTCGTTTGATTCTACAAACTCGCTTGACTATACGGCAGGTTTCCCCATGCACCCGCATAGAGGGATTGAAACGATTACCTACCTGATTTCGGGCAGGATCGATCACGAGGACAGCATGGGGAACCGCGGGTCCATCGGCGCGGGAGAAAGCCAGTGGATGACCGCGGGTAGCGGCATACTGCATCAGGAGATGCCGCAGCCGTCCGACAGGATGCTTGGTTTTCAGCTTTGGCTCAACCTTCCGCACGAGGAAAAGATGACTGAGCCGGCCTATCTGAGCGTCACGCGGGACATGATCCCCCGGGTACAGAGCGGAAAGGCGGACGTTGCCGTCCTGTCCGGGCATTTCGGTAAAACCGCAGGCGTGACGCCGGCCCACATTCCCGCCACTATCTATGACGTGGCGCTCTCCGCCGAGGGAGAAATTGAGTTTCCCACAGTTGTGGAGGAAACCGTGTTTGTCTTTCTGATTGAAGGAGACGCGGTGATCAACGGGCGGCAGATTCCATCGAAAACAGCCGTCCTCTTTGGGCTGGGAGATTCTATCGGCGTATCCGCGGCGCCAGGCGCCGGTGCCCGGTTCATTTTCTTTTCGGCAAAGCCGTTGAACGAGCCTGTTGCGTGGGGCGGCCCGATCGTCATGAATACCGAGGCCGAGCTGCAGCGCGCCTTCGATGAATTGCGGAACGGAACGTTCATCAAGCACCGATGAGATTAGGCTGAGGTCATGCCGATTACTGCGTTCATGATATCCGCATCAGGAAGAGGTTGACAAGCATGGAAAAGTTAAAATTACGGCGATTGTCGGTTTTCTCAGAAAAGAGTCCTATAACCGCTAGCTGGCTTTGGCCGCAGGGCAGATGCTCGGCGACGTCGCGGCCTTTGAGATACTCGATTATGCCGACGTTCCATTTATGAATCAGGCTGGGGAGCATCTGGCACCGGATTCGGTGTCGCGCGTGCGCGGGATCGTCAAAGCCGCGGACGGGATCTGGTTTTTACCCCGGAGTACAATTATTTTTTTCCGGCGCGCTGAAAAATCCGACGTACTGGCTTTCGCGCCCCGTCAGCGATACGGAGCCGCAGGTCCTCGCAGGAAAGCCGACCGCCATCAGCGGCATATCTCCCGGCATGTCCGGGACGGGACTTGCGCAGGATAATCTTGTCACATTGCTCAGCTTTCTCAATATGCAAGTGATGAACATTCCACGGCTGGTTATTCCAAACATACGGTAGCAGGTGAACCAGGAAGGGCGGCTTGAATTGACCGCAAGCGCCTTTTATCTGAAGAAGCAGGCGAACGCTTTTGTCGATTTCATACGGAATTCAAAATAAGCCGAAGGATATAAGCTTTACCGGCTCCCGGATGCTGGAGTCGGCAGGGGCTAAATATCAAATTTTTACCATAGGAGGAAGTTAAAATGATTCAGAAAAAGCAGGTTTACAAATGCAGTGTATGCGGGAACATCGTCGAAGTGCTTAATGCGGGCGGCGGAACTCTCGTATGCTGTGGCAAGGAAATGGTTCTACAGTCTGAAAATACCGTCGACGCCGCAGGGGAAAAACATGTCCCTGTTATAGAAAAGATTCCCGGCGGTGTGAGAGTGAAGGTTGGCTCTGTCGAACATCCGATGCTTGAAAATCACTATATTCAATGGATCGAAATCGAAACGGCGGACAAGGTATACCGCAAGGAACTGAAACCGGGCGACAAGCCAGAAGCGGAATTCCTGATTGCGGAGACTGTCGTTCAGGCTCGGGAATATTGCAACCTGCACGGGCTGTGGAAAAGTTAAGTCCCGCGCTCCGGTCGTGGGCGAAAAAAGGCCCGCTTTGCGGACCACTCGGGAGAGCGTACGGTTAGCATCCGTAAGGTCGAGAGTTCGATCCTCTTCGTCTCCAAAAAAGTTCAGGAAAAGCGTTTTTGGCGCTTTTCCTGAACTTTTTTCATGCGGATTGCGAACACACCCCGCTATTTCTTCTCCTTGCTCCGCGTCTGTTTTCGGTAAAATAGGAATGCAGTAAAAGGTCTCCAGATAAGGTACAATAAGTTGCGCAAATTGAAAAAAGGATAATAAGAGACACGGTTTGTAGTCTCCTTTCAGAATGGTGTGTCGTGACTTCATTCTAACAGAGATCTGCAAACCGTGTCTATTTTTGCCGCTCTGAAAGTGCGCAACTTATTGTATCTTATCCTTTTCTCTGGAGGCCTGTTCGATTGCGGAAAGCGCCTTTTGTTCATTTGTTCTAACATCTGTTGTCGTTTGTTCCTGAAATAGTGCAAGCTTCATTCTGGTCGATCCTTTCTTAAAAAAGTGGCAAAAACAGCATATACGCCGCCGTGCCTGAAACGATACTAAGTAAGGTGCTGTGCTTCCATTTATAGCTGAATACCACAATGGCCACTGCAAGCATGCGCGGGATTCCAATGCCGATCCAATCATCACCAATGTCTTTTAAGCAATATACAATCAATACTGCCATAATGGCACTGGGCAACATCTTGCCAAGCCGATCCAGCCAGTCCGGCATTTTACGTTGACCGTGAAAGATCACAGAGGGTGCAGCCCGCAATGCAAAGGTGGTGACAGCTGTAACAAGGATCGTGGCAATTACCGTCGTATGTTTCATTTTGCGCCTCCTTTGTTCATCAAAAGAAGCAGCCCCGATGTTACCAAAAGCGCCGGAAGCATAAAGCTGTTTTTTCCAAACACCAGCAGTGCCCCGAGCCCGACACCAAAGCCAATCAGCGCCGGTGTGTGTACCGTAGCATTTTCCCATTGGTCGATGCAAATGATGACGAACAGCGCGGTCATGCAGAAGTCGATGCCCATTAAATCAAATGGAATCAGCTGCCCCAAAATGCCACCCAGCACAGACCCGATAAGCCAATAGCAGCGGCTAAGCAGCGCCACCAAAAGCATAACATCTTTCCGGTTAGGCTGATTCAAAGGCAAGGAACAGTTTACGGCGTAGGTCTCGTCTGTCATGGTGTGAATCATATAAAGCCGACGTGGCAGTGGCAGTTCGTTGAATTCAAGAAGAAAGGTCAAGCTGTAAAATGTCTGGCGGCTGTTCATCAGCAATGCGGTCAGCGTTACTGTCAGCAAGGAAGCGCCACTGCTGAGAAAAGTGATCAGCACGAACTGGAGTGCCCCAGTATATACCGTAAAGCTGACAAGCAGGGAATCGTACCAAGCAAATCCGGCTTGCTCCATCATCATGCCATAGGCCATCGCCACAAACAGGTAGCTAAATAAAATCGTGAGCGACTTTGAAAAGGCTATTTGTAAGGTTTGTTTATCTGTTTTCATCTGTCAACTCCATCTCAAACATTGATTTAATCGCCACATATAGCGCCTGTGCAAGTGCAGCGTGTCCCGCTTCGTCCAAATGCTCCATGTCAACGGCGCTCGCCTGCGCATAGTCCGACGCTGCCAAAAATCCGCTGCCAGTTTGCTGGGCAATGCGGCGATATTCGTCCCGCAGCTGTTTGGACAGAGTGACAGACCACTTATCAAACTCCGGGTCAAATTCCGCTTTCCAAACTTCGTCACCAAGAAAGATCGGTGAAAGCAGAAGGATTTTTGTCTCCGGCGCAGTTTCTCGTACCAACTGGAGCAGGAAGGAAATGTGCTCGCCAATTTCAGCAGATGAGGCGTGATAGGCTGTTTTGCAATCATTTGTTCCCAGCATCAGAACGATCATATCCAGCGGAGCGTGCGTCTCCAGCAGAAACGGCAGCATCGTCATACCGTTGCGATACAGCCTTGACGCATCCTCAAACGCGCAGGTTCTGCCGCAGAGTCCCTCCTCAATCACATGGGCATTTTCAAAACCGAGAAGCCGTTGCAGCAGGCCTGTCCAGCGCTTCTCAACAGGGTAACGCCGGGTCGTTCCCGCAATCAATCCCCATGTGTTGGAATCCCCATAGCACAAAATATGTTTCATCTGTTCCTCTCTTTTCCGCTGCGCCTAAAAGGTATCGTCACTCGCCACTACGTTTTTTACTAAATCCGCCACGGTAATTCCGTCAAAGTAGGCGTTGGTCATGTCATAATACTTTTTCCACATAGGAAGCGTACGGCACGTTTCTGCTCTGTCACAGGACTTTGCGTTGCAGGCAAGACAGGCAACAGGGGCGAGATCGCCCTCTGCCAGATGCAAAATTTCCCCGACGTGGCATTGCTCCGGCTCTTTGGTCAGGCGGTATCCGCCGCCTTTTCCGTGCAGCCCTTCAATCAGCCCGTTTCTTGTGAAAATCGGTGTAATTTGTTCCAGATATTTCAGCGAAATACCTTGTCGCTTTGCGACTTCCTTCATTGGAATATAGCCATCCTGCTGATGTTCAGCCAGATCTATCAGTACGCGTAGCGCATAACGGCCTTTTGTTGATATCACTACGGATCACCTCAATGTTCGTTATATTGTTCCAAAAAGGAGTGCTCAACCCCACCGCTCTTGTAACCCGGCATTGTGTCCAGCGAAACCTTATGAATGCTGTTGAAAATGCTTTTTTCAATGTTGGGGTTATCCCGTTTCAGACGGCGAAGCAGAACCTTTACCGCCTGCCGTTTGGAGCCGCCTCCGCCATTATCACAGGTAGAACAGTTTTCGGTAAAGCGGCAGGCACATTGAATAAATTCCAGCTCGTTGTATCGTTTCCATGCAAGGATATCCTCTTCGTGGATACAGTAAAGGGGGCGTATGAGTTCCATTCCGGAAAAGCTTGTGCTGTGCAGCTTGGGAAGCATGGCTTGCAGTTGTGAGGCGTAGAACATTCCCATGACGGTGGTTTCAATCACATCGTTAAAGTGATGCCCCAGTGCGATTTTATTGCAGCCCAGCTCCTTTGCTTTGCTATACAGATGCCCATGCCGCATATGGGCGCACAAATAAAAGGGCGATTTTTCGCTGCTGTTGGCAACTTTGAAAATATCGGTTTTAAAAATCGTGGCCGGAATCTGCAAAAGCGCCAGATTGCTCTCGATTTTCTGCCGAATGATCTCATTGTAGCCGGGGTCCATCACCAGATGGACCAGCTCAAACGAAAATTCGCTATATTTTTGCAACTGCTGCATGAGCTTTGCCATGAGCATAGAATCTTTCCCACCGGAAATGCAGACGGCAATTTTATCGCCGGGGCAGATTAGTTCATAATGCTTGACCGCATAGGTAAATGGCCCCCACAGCTCTTTCCTATATTTTTTAATGATACTGCGTTCCATCTGCTGATGCACTTCCAATTCCCGATTCATAGCGATGCTCCTTTTTTAGTTTACAAGCTCGTAATAACAGCTGTCAAATTGTTTGCAAAACGTGTCTAGCTCCTGCTCAGTTGTTAAATGGCTGAGGCTGATGCGCCAGGAAGACAATGCATTTTTACGATCGCGGCTGACGGCAAAAACCGCCTTTGAGGGTGTGCCGTCGGACGAGCAGGCAGATTTTACAGAAACGCAGACCCCACGGGAACTGAGCGCCTGCTGAAAGGTGCTTCCATTCACCCCTTGTACGCTGAGATTCAGAATGTGCGGCACCGCGTTTTTCTGACTGTTAATCCGCACAGCCGGATATTGCGCCAAAAACGTGCAAAGCCTGTGGTTGAGGCGCTGCACAGCCTCTGTTCGCTCTTTCTGATTGGTCAACGCAAGCCGGAGCGCCGTCTCCGTTGATACCGCAAGGGAGAGTGCAGGCGTTCCGCTGCGATACAGTGTGGCACTGGAACCACCGTGGATTTGTGACTCTATCGCCACACCTTTTCGCTTCAAAAGCAGACCGCTGCCGTTTAACCCGTAAAATTTGTGGGGCGCGATGCTCATAGCGTCCACGCCGTCCCAGATAAGCGCCGTTTTCCCAACTGCCTGTGTGGCATCCACATGGAAGTGGCATTGAGGAAACGCTTTCAGAATTTCTGCAATTTGCGCAATGGGCTGCACGGTGCCAAGTTCGCTGTCCACCGCACAAACCGAAACCAGTACGGTGTCCTTACGCAAAAGCTCCCGCAGCCGTTCCAAATCGACAGTTCCGCCCCCCCCAATATCTAACAGGTCAATTTCATAGCCCTGATTTTGCAGCGCTGTCAAACTGCCGCCTACAGAGGAATGCTCCAGCGGCGTGGAAATGATATGCCGCCCAATGTGCCGGGCGGCTTGCGCCATTCCCTTGAGTGCAAGATTGTTAGACTCGCTGGCTCCCGAAGTAAAGATGATTTCAGCTGGATGAACTCCCAGAAGCGCCGCAATGGAATCCGACACGCGCGCCATCTCCTGCTGCGCAGCCTGCCCTGCACTGTGTGTGGAGTTTGGGTTTCCGAAAAACTGCTGCTCTGTCCGGCAGAACGCTTCCAACACAGCGGGGTCGGACGGCGTATTCGCCGAATAATCCAGATAAATCATTTTCTGCCTCCCATCCCAGAAAGATCCTTTACCACTTCACCCGCCAGAATGAGGCCAGCCACCGGCGGAACAAACGCATTGCTGCCGGGAACCTGCCTGCGCTGGATGCATTCCCTTGCCGTACCGGGTGGACAAATACAATGTGCGCAGCAGCTGATAGACATATCTTCAATGGGCGTCATGGCGGGTTCTTTTGAATACACCACCTTAAGGTGGGCAATGTGCCGCTTTTTCAGTTCATGGCGCATCACACGGGCTAAAGGACAAACGGAAGTTTCAAAGATGTCAGCAACTTCAAATGCCGTAGAATCCATTTTGTTGCCTGCACCCATGCTGCTAATGATCGGCACGCCTGCTATTTGTGCTTGATCAATCAATTCCAGTTTTCAGGTCACCGTGTCAATGGCATCTACCACATAATCATACTGTGCAAAATCAAACTGTTTGGCTGTTTGCGGTGCATAAAAGGTTTTGTAGGTATGCACCTGTGCATCCGGATTGATTTCAAGAATCCGCTGCTCTGCCACATCCACCTTATACTGCCCAACTGTTTTTCGAGTGGCAAATATTTGACGGTTCACATTTGTCAGACACACGCGATCATCATCGATCAAGTCCAGGCT
>JAQWCP010000039.1 GCA_028705905.1 Oscillospiraceae bacterium | reverse complement strand
GATCATTAGGCTGACCATGAAGTATTTGGTCAAATCTTCTTCGGGCAGCACGATAAAAAGCGCCGACTTTTCCTTGCAGAACTTTTCCGCATCGATGGCTGTATCAAAACACAAAATCTGCTCCATTTCGCTGTCGAGGAACGAGTTGAGCCGGGACAGAATGGTGGATAGCACGGACATCATGGCCTGCTCCGCACTGTTGAGGGCGGCACCGGCGAACCAGCGGGTCTTATGGTCTGCGGGGAGCTGATCCATGAGAAGCTGGAACTGACTCTTGCCCTTGACCTTGCTGGGGGCAATCAAATCCTGCACCAGCTTGAATACGCTGACAATGTGGCGGCAGTCCACCTTTTTGCCATCCACCTCGGAGGGCGGTAGGTATTCGGCAATCAGCAGAATAACAGCGGTGAGCAAGCCCTCGGCGGCATCATAAAAGAATTGGTTTTGACCAAAATTTTCGCCACTGGCATTGATAATGGTTTTGCTAATAATCTTCGCGTATTTTTCCGCCTTTGCTTTTGACACAAGGTCGTTTTCGTCCGCAAGATATTTGTCCATATAGGTGTTGACCAAATGGAGCATATTGTTTCCGTCAGAGCGGGTGGGGTTGCGTAAATCTATGACTGCCACATTGTAGCCGTAGTGGTCACGAGCGATGGCACCGTAGTTGCGGTAAAGGTCACCCTTGGTGTCTGTGGTCAAAAAGCTCATACCGCTGGCGCAGGCATATTCAAGGTTTGGATATAAAAAGAATGCGGTCTTGCCCACGCCGGATGCGCCGATCATCAGGCAGTGGACGTCATCGGTATCCACTAAGGCGGTGACAGCATTTTTCTTACCCTCCGAGCCAAGGATGATGCCTTGCTGGGCAGGTGTGGGCATTGTCATGCCCTTGCGCCATAGTTCGGGGCGAAACGGAATGTGCTGGTAGGTGCTTTTGATTTCCTGCTTGGTTGCAAAGCGGGCGGTACCGTGCTGGCCGTCACCCACCGTGCGGGACTTGATGTCGTTGAGTGTGTAGTAGTGTGCCAAAAGTGAAAGGCCGCCGATGACGCAGAACATCACGGCGGCAGCGGCAATGAGAATGAATACAGGTTCTTGCATTGGATTTCTCCTTTCCAAGTTTATAAATGTGCTGTATAATGAAATAAACCGCCTGCAAAAGCAGACGGTCGTGCGAAAAATATTGCGTATCTCGAAGTTGGTAATTTTGGGGTACACGGAATGAATTTTATAGAATTGACAGTTCGACAGACTGGAATTTGTAGAGGTAATGCCTTTGCCTTTTTGCATATAACATTCCATGTAGTCAGCAAAAGCGCATAATCGGAAAGAGGGTTATCCATGACAGATAAAATATTGCTTGTAGATGATGAAAAGATATTTTGGATCTTCTGGTGGAAGTGCTGCAAAAGGAAGGCTTCTCCCGCATTCAAAAAGCTTTTACAGGCGAAGATGCTGTGGCCCAGTGCCGCGCATTCCTCCCGGATGTAGTCATTTTGGATATTATGCTTCCCGGTATAGATGGCATTGAGGTTTGCCGCCAAATCCGGGCGTTTTCGCATTGCTCCATTCTTTTTCTCACCTCCAAAAATGAAGATATGGACAAAATCCTCGGCCTTTCTGCGGGAGGCGATGATTATGTCACGAAGCCATTTAGCCCGAAAGAAATCGTTTACCGTGTGAAATCGCAGCTGCGCCGCAGAGACTATGCCCGCGCAGAGGCGTTGCCCACCTCGGCAACGCAGCTTCATTTTGAAGGGCTTACCCTCGATCCGGATGCCTGCTGTGCCTACCTTGACGGCAAGCCGCTGGAGCTTACTGCCAAGGAATACGGTATTCTGCTTTACATGATGGAGAATCCAAATAAAATCATCAGCAAAGAACGTCTCTATGAGCAGGTGTGGGGAGAAGAAAGTGCCGTGTGCGACAATACCATTATGGTGCATCTGCGACATTTGCGGGAAAAGATTGAGGCTGATCCCTCTCATCCAATCCTGCTTGTCACGGTGAAGGGACTGGGCTACAAACTGAAAGGCAGCACCGTATGAAGCCGACCAAAGAATTCCGTCGCTTTATCCTGATACCGCTGGCGCTCTTGATTGGAATGCTACTTACAGCGGCATTTATGGTTTTTTATTCGCTGACGGCGCACACGCAGGACGGCAAAATTATCAGTAGCCGCTGGCCGCATGATGTCACGTTGGATTTTGCGCAATACATTTCTTTTTCCGGTGAAACCCCGGTTATCTCACAGGCAGGGCAAGTAATTTTGCAGGAAAACGGCCTTTGGCTGCAGGTGCTTTCCCCGGACGGCGCGGAGCTTTATGCGCGGAACAAACCGGCAGATGTGCCCGATGCCTATCAGCCCGATGCACTTTTGCGGATGTACCAATACGGCACATCGGAAAGCTCCGTTTTTGTTTCCGAGCTTGAAAAGAACGGAGAAACCTATCTCTACCTAATTGGTTTTCCGCTATCTATCTCAAAAGTGACCATGTATGTGGACAATCAGAGATACGCTACCGGGCGCATCTGGGTCATCTTTATGGCCGCGGCAACGGCAGTGCTGGTGATATCCCTGACGGTTTGCAGCGGCATACGCTCTGCGGCAGCGCAAACGCAGCGCAAAAAAGACGAAGTGGCAAAGCAGGAATGGCTGGCCAATATCACGCATGACTTAAAAACGCCGCTTGCACCGATCCGGGGTTATGCCGAGCTTTTGGCAGACAGCACAGAAACGCCACCCTCACAGGCACAGGAATATGGGCGGATCATTCTGAAAAACACGCTTTACACAGCGCAGCTCGTGGATGACTTAAAGCTGACCTATCAGCTACAAAGTGCGGCATTGCCCATCAAAAAAGAAAGACAAAATCTTACGCGTTTTTTGCGTGAAGTGGTGATTGATATTTTGAACACGCCGGAATATGAAGAACGGGATGTGCGCTTTGTCCCCGACCGGGAAGATGCCGAATGCGCCTTTGATCCCATGCTTTTTCGCCGGGCGCTGAACAATGTAATTGTCAATTCCCTCAAGCATAACAGTGCACAGACCACCACGGTCATCACACTGAACACCGAAAAGGGTGTTACTATCTGCATAAAAGACAACGGATGCGGTATGACAAAAGAGGAACTGGACGGATTGTTCACCCGCTATTACCGAGGAACCAGCACAGAGGTCAAAGCGGAAGGGTCTGGGCTGGGAATGGCGATTGCGCAGCAAATCGTGGAGGCGCATGGTGGCACCATCACGGCAAAAAGTGAGCCGAACGCTGGTACACAAATCACCATTCAGCTCTTACCACAAACTTAAGGTTAAAATAAGGTTTTCTAAAAACTGAGATAAGGGCAGCGGTCTATGATAAAAAACATAGACCGCTGCCTTTTTGCGGCGGAACAAATTGGGAGGGAATACACCATGTCAGTTCTCAGTGTAAAAAACGTCAAAAAAATATATCAGGCCAAATCAGCCGTGCCGTCCGCCGCACTGAACGGCATCAGCTTTGAAGTGGAAAAGGGCGAATTTGTCGGCATTATGGGTCCGTCGGGCGCAGGCAAGTCCACACTGCTGAATGTTATCGCCACCATTGATACCCCCAGCTCCGGCCGCATCGTGATTGGCGGACAGGATATTTGCGGCATACAGGAACCGGCTCTTTCGGATTTTCGCCGCAACAAGCTCGGCTTTGTTTTTCAGGATTACAATTTGCTTGATACCCTGACGCTGCGCGAAAATATTGCGCTTCCGTTGATTCTTGCAAAAAAGAAAGCGCCCGAAATCGAGCGCATGGTATCGCAGGTGGCGCAGCAGCTCAGCATTGAAACTATGCTGAAAAAATATCCATGCGAAGTTTCCGGCGGGCAGCGCCAACGGGCGAGCGCAGCGCGTGCCATCGTAAATCAGCCGGAATTGCTGATGGCCGATGAACCTACCGGTGCGCTGGATTCAAAATCCGCTCGCGATTTGATGGAATGCCTGCAACACTTGAACGAAGCGCAGAAAGCGACCATTCTGTTGGTGACGCATGATGCGTTTGCCGCCAGCTTCTGCCAGCGCATTCTATTCATCAAGGATGGACGATTGTACCGTAAGATTTCCAAAGAGGGCACACGCAAGGCATTTTATGATGCCATCGTTGCAGCTTTTTCCGAGCTTGGGGGTGACGACCGTGAGCTTCGCTGAAATTGCAGTAAAAAATGTTCAAAAGCGGTTGGGAAGCTATCTCGCCTACTTTTTAAGCACAGCATTTTCCGTGGTCGTGTTTCATTTGTTTTGCACAATGTATTACAATCCGGCCTTTGCGGTCTATCGCTTTGGTAGTGGAAAGATGAATACACTGTTCCAAGGTGCGGCGGTAGCCGTGCTGCTGTTTGCGACCATTTTCGTTTTGTATTCCGGTAGCTTTTTTCTGCGCGGACGAAAGAAAGAGATTGCCATTTACTCGCTGCTTGGCATGGCAAAACGAGCGATTGCACTGCTGCTGTTCTGCGAAACTTTTGTAATCGGCATGGCCGCAGTAGTTTTCGGCATCGCGATCGGCAGCATTACCGCACAATACTTTTCCTCGGGACTCATGCGGGTCATGGCGGTCGGAACCTCCGTCACCTACACGGTAAGCCCAATGGCCGCTGTCGTCACCACGGCGGCGTTTGCGGTGCTGTTTATCATCAGCGGTATCCGCGCATATCAGGTAATCTATCGGTATCGTCTGATTGATCTGCTTTCGGCAACGCATCAGAGCGAGGGTATCCCCAAATATTCTGTGGTTGGGGCGGCGGCAGCGATTGTGTTTGTTGCCGCAGGGTATCTCGCTGCCTGCGCCATGAATCTGAATCAAGCCGGCATGAAGCTGCTGCTACCGGCATTTTTGGTGGTTGTGCTCGTTTCTCTGGGAACATATCTGCTGTTTCGCAACGCCGTGCCGATGGCCACGGCACGGTTGAAACGCAAAACCTCTTTTTACTATCAGACGTCCACCTTTATCAGCACTTCGCAGATTGCGTTTCGGCTAAAAGCAAATGCCAAAATGCTGACGCTTTCGGCATTACTCTGTGCACTTTCTATTACAATGGTAAGCGCCTCCTACTCGCTTTACAGGGGACTGGAGCAGAGTGCGGATTTTTACGCTCCCTTTTCATATCTGGTCAAAAACATCAGCGAGGAGCAGCACACGCGAATTTCGCAGACAGTTTCCGATATCGGAGAAGTGCGCATCACGGCAGAAGATACGATTCCTTTGATTCATACGCAACTTCAAAATGACACCTATGGTGTGCAGAACGGTGTTGAGGAAGATGCTACTCTTGGCGCACCGGTGGACGGATATATCCTTTCCGACAGCATCTATCAGAAAATCATTGCGGACACGCAGGCCGCCTACGGCAAGGGCTCCAGCCTTCGCACCGATTATTCTGGCAAACTTGCTGACCAAGAGTGCTATTTTCTGGATGGCAATATGACAAATCGTTATAGTGCAGGGCTTATCGGGCAGGAACTTACGTTTCGCGTGGGAAATAGCACTGGCACCTTGCAGGTTTCTGGCATCAGCCTGCACAAGTATCTTGGTTTGTTGGATCTCTATCAGTGCCCCTCCATTGTGGTAAGCGACACCGTTTATCAACAGTATATGCTTGCTGCCGGAAGCGAAAACATTGATACCTTTTACGGCTTTATGTTTGATGACGAAATGGCTTCCGCTCATACAACAGCTGCGCTGGATGGCTTTATCCCCGCTCGCTTTTCGGACAGCACGCTACCGTCTAATCTGAGCTATATCGGGATGTATCAAGCAAACTTTGCTCTCTACGGCTCTTATGTGTTTATCGGGCTGTTTCTCGGTATTTTATTCCTGCTTTCCATGGGTAGCGTGATATACTATAAAATGATTATGGAAGCACAGGAGGAAAGCCTACGTTATGCCATTTTACGCAAGGTTGGCATGAAAAAGCAGGAAATGCATGCCTGCGTGGCAAAGCAGCTCGGAGTGGTGTTCGGCACACCACTTGCGGTCGGGCTCTTGCACACGATTTTTGCATTGGCAACCTATAATCGGATGATGGAGCTCATGGGGCAGGAAATGCCCACCTTTGCCAATGCACTCATGGTGGCGGGGCTTTCTGTGCTGATTTATGGTGTGTTCTATCTGATTTCTGTCAAAAAGTATTGCGCTATTGTTTGGAAAAAGACCAAATGATTTTTTGGTGGTGAGTAAATTCAACGCAAGATTTATACGTCAATCCATTTTGCCCATTACTTGTTTATCTTGTATGCGTGCATGCATTGCTTTTCTGTGAGAGCATTGCGAGGCTGTCCCCGCACAACAGAATCAAAGCCGAGAGACAAGCCCCAATTTGCAGCTGTGATTATGAGCCAATCTCTTATTTTCAATGATTTTCGCAGGACGCTATCATATTTCAACAACTCTACAGAATTTAGGCAGAGCGATCCGTAAAAGGGCCGCTCTGCCATTTCTTATGCCATCTTCATTTCAAAGGCAATCTCTGGCTGTTGGCGCTTGCACAAATCGTCGTTCCAATCCTTTTCCTGCGAGATCAGTCGGTTGCACTGATAGCCACTTTCCATAAGCTGATTGGCAAGCCGCTGAGACGCTTTGTGTCCGGCTTCATCATTATCCAAACAGAGGGACACCTCTTGGAGCTGCGGGTTCAGCTCCAGCATTTTCATCATCGCCTGACCGCCCACACCGCAAAGTGCCACATAGCTGTGGTTCTGCCAATCCTGCGGATGGAGTGAAACGAAGGACAACAGATCGATGGGTGCTTCAAACACATAGAGGCGATTGCTTTTCCCTGTGTGATGAAAGCTGTAGGCGGGATGGCAGCCATCCACATTTCCCTTGAAGCCCTTGCCCTCGGTGTAAAGGCCGCGCTTGTGGGCATGGCGGGCAACACCGTTTTCATCCCGCCCTACGAAAACGGCATTGTGATATTCTTTCGCGCCGTCCTTAGATTTTTCGCAGCTTTCATAAATCAGCTTTTGCTTTGCAAAAAAGCTGACCACCTCACGGTCAGTGTGCCGTGTGTTCACAAGATAGGCGTAGGCGCGGCGCATATCGGTGTGGGCGGCAGGCAGAGCAAACGGCTTTTTTGGTTCCTGCTTTTGTGGGCAGGCAGGCTGGTAGGATCGTCCTTGCTCGCCGCCCAGCAGCATGGTGACGGCTTCGGGAAATGAGAGGTCATAAAAGCGGCGCACAAAGTCAATGGCATAGCCGCCCTTTTCCACGGCGTGGTCGTACCATTCGTTGCCGTGGACGGTGATGCTGTGATCCGAACTGAGCCGCTTTTCTCTGCCGCTGGCAATGAGCTTTTCGCCCTGTCTGCTTAAAAAGTCGGAAAGGTCAACATTGTTGGCACGATATTTCTGCTCGTCTGTAAAATGTACATAGGTTCCCATTGCGACCTCCTTTAACTGTTACGGCTGCCCTTGCGATGAAAAAGCGCCGCCCTTTTGAGCGGGCAGCGCTGGTACGGCAATATTTTTTCCTTGGGCGGCAGTGGCTTTACAACTTGTTTTTTCTGATTCATAGGGTCCCTCCAATTCTTAAAGTGTGTGCATGGTCTGTTCGTGGCCATCTCTGGCGTGACCCTGCGCCTGCTTTTTGGCACGGATTTTTTGCATGAGCTTACGATCCACCTGTGGGTTCGGCGGCATTCGTGCCGGTGCGGTGTCCCCAATAATGCGGCTCATGTGATGGAGCAGCCGGGTGGCCGCCAGCATGACAGACGGGTCTTTGAATTCATTGATATGGTCAAGGAAAAACTGCGCATAAATATTGCCCTGTGTCGCTGCCAGTGTGAACCATCTGGCGGCAGTTTCCTTATCCTTTGGCACATCTTTGCCCATTAGATAGAGCTTGCCGAGTGTGTACTGCGCATACTGATTTCCTTGCTCGGCGGCACTGGTAAGATAGCGGATTGCCGTTTCTACATCCTTTGGCGTATCTTCGCCGGTAAGATAAATTTTGCCGAGCCGATATTGTGCAAACTGGTTTTGCTGCATAGCGGCTCTTTTCAAAAAGGAGATTGCTTTTTCAGCATCCTTGGGAACATCCTCGCCCTTGAGATAGAGAACGCCAAGGGCATATTCCGCAAACTGATTTTTCTTCTCTGCGGCAAAATGCAGCCAGTGCAGTGACTGTTCCACATCCTTCAGTACACCCTCGCCACCAAGGTAGAGCTTACCAAGGCGGTATGCGGCGAACTCGTTATCCTGCGCGGCGGACAGCTTATAAAGCCGCACCGCCTGCGCGACGTTTTGCGAGATATGCCTTGCAATTTTTACAGCGGTCATGGTTTTTCCACTGCCGGGGCTGCCCCAAACAGCGAGGATACCCTCTGCCGCCGCATCCTCCGGCACGGCTGCTTCAGCAGAAGCCGGGCGCGAAAAGATGCTTTTCTTTTTGAAATTCATTTACTCTGCCACCTCGCTTTCCGCAGTCTGCTGGAAATCGGCTTCACCGGCGTCCGAAGACTGTTCGGGCGCGGCATCCTCCTGTTCTGCGGGATAGAGGGCATCGTTGATTTCCTGCTGCGCCGTGATAAATTTGGCGGTGTTATCGGGCGCACCGCGGTACACAAGGGACAGATGCAGCTTGCCGTCTGCCTCCAGCTCCGCCAGCACCATGCTCTGTTCGGGGGAGACCAGCAGGGTCACTGTGGAGGGCAGCTCACGCTCGTCCTCATCGGTTGTGGCTTCGCCGGTGTTGGCATCATAGCCGGATGAGGCCGTCACGCTGATTACCTCTACATATTTCAGCTCGGCGGGGATCACCGTTGCACCCTGTTTTTTGTAATCTGCGGCAATGACGGAGACAATATCGCCGCTCTGGAGCTTGCC
>JAQWCP010000038.1:3504-8926 GCA_028705905.1 Oscillospiraceae bacterium | reverse complement strand
TTGTCCGCCCGCTTTGACTCCGCTTTAAATGTTTTCGCGCCGTCCAGCGTATCCGCCAAATATTCCTTTGCCGTCTCAATGATGGCCCCCATTTCTTTGGCACATCCTTTGGCTCTGGTGACGCCCGCTACACCGAACACTGTTTTCATGGCGCCATAAGCCCCTTCAAAATCGCACGGGGTCTCCTGAGGCTCAATATAAACAGTGGACTGTTTTGCATACACTTCAAATGCACCAAACGGCGCAAGGCGGCGGCGCACATTGCGCAGCAGCCGATCTTCAAAATTCCGCCGGTTGAGCCCCTTCAGCACCAACTCACCCAGCTTTAATAAAATCACTTCATCCATACGATACGCCTTTCCAAAAAGGGCAACCATCCCTTTTTCTGTAATACCATCATTCTCACTTAATTATGCAAACAAATGCAAAAAATTTGCAGTGTAACCAAAAGATCCGCCCAGGGCCGCCCCCTCCTGTACCTCACCATCAACATCGGGTTTGCCTCGTGTTTCACCGTTCCAGAGGTGATGAGCGGTATTGAATGGCTTCAGCCAAATGGGCGGGCGCAATTTGTTCTGCGCCGTCTAAGTCTGCAATGGTTCGGGCCACCCGCAGAATCCGGTCATACGACCGGGCGCTCAAGTGCAGCCGTTCAAACGCACGCCGCATCAAATGATCGCACGCTTCCGTCAACACGCAGTCCTCGGACAGCTGGGCCGATGGAATTTGGGCATTGCCAAAAACATCGGGTCTCCGCGCCGATTGCCTGGCCCGCGCCTGCTCCACCCGCACCCGGATTTCTTGAGACGACGGGCCTTCCGCCCGATGGGACAATTCTTCAAAATCCAAAGAGGGTACGTCCACAAACAAATCAATGCGATCCAGCAGTGGGCCGGAAATCCGGCCCAGATACCGGCGAACCGACTGCTCCGAACAAGTGCAACGGCCGGACGGATGGCCATACCACCCGCATTTACACGGATTCATGGCGCATACTAACATAAACCGGCTGGGATATGACACCGTGCCCGCCACCCGGGAAATGATCACTTCCCCGTTCTCCAAAGGCTGGCGCAGACTTTCCAGTGCGTCCCTATGAAACTCGGGCAGCTCATCCAGAAACAAGACCCCGTTGTGGGCAAGTGAAATCTCCCCCGGTGTGGGAATACTGCCCCCGCCGGAAAGGCCAGTGGGCGAGATGGTGTGATGGGGGCTGCGGAAAGGCCGTTCCGTGAGGAGCGGATGGTCTTTTGACGTGAAGCCCGCAATGGAATGAATCTCCGTGGCCTCCAGCGCTTCCTTCCGGCTCATGCCGGGGAGAATGGAAGAAAGCCGCTTGGCCAGCATGCTCTTGCCCGCCCCCGGGGGGCCAACCAGGAGGACATTATGACCTCCAGCCGCTGCAATCTCCAACGCCCGTTTGACATTTTCCTGCCCTTTGACATCCCCAAAATCCAGGGTCTTTTCCAGGCGATTCCCAGGTGCCCAAACCGGCGCCGGGTCGATGGGAGACCGCCCGGACAAATGACCAATGAGCTGTTCCACCGTTTTTACCGGGTAAACGACAAGCGCCTCTGCAAGCGTGGCCTCCGGGGCATTGTCCGCGGGAACAAACAGCTGCTTGATGCCTGCCCGCTGCGCCGCCATGGCCATGGGCAGCATGCCCACAACGGGTCTCAGCTCCCCCGAAAGGGACAGCTCCCCCACACATCCACAGTTTGCAAGGGCCCCGCCATCCAGCTGACCGGAGGCAGACAAAATCCCTAAAAGGACGGGCAAATCGTATAATGTACCCTCTTTTTTCCTCCCGGCCGGCGCCAAATTGACAGAAATGCGACTGACCGGAAATTCAAACCCAGAGTTTTTGATTGCCGCACGCACCCGCTCCCGCGCTTCACGCACCGCGGCATCTGGGAGCCCAACAATTTCAAAGGCAGGCAAGCCTCGTGAAAGGAAGCATTCTACGGATACCTCATAGCCGGAAACTCCATGAAGACCCAGACTACGCACCTTACATACCAAGGAAATTCCCACCTTTCTTCCTAATTTTACATATTCCCTGTTATCATACATGATTCCAATGCGCTTTTCAACCGTTATTCTCGAAGCCCCTGGGATGTCAAATAGACGGAAATTCCGTCTATTTCAGGGTATATTTTGATATTATTTAAAAAATATGAGATTTTCTTTTTTTTAATTTACTTTGTCGCATTGAGATGATAGAATAAAATCAAACACATATAGAATACTTACTTTTGTAAGAACAAAGGAGGCTTTTTTAACCATGAAAAGACAGCGCAAAACAATGGACGGCAACACCGCCGCCGCACACGTTTCGTACGCTTTTACAGAAACGGCCGCAATTTTCCCCATTACACCCTCTTCCGTCATGGCGGAACTGACAGACAAATGGGCTGCAAATGGCAGATTGAACCTTTTTGGGCAACCTGTCAAAGTAGTCGAAATGCAGTCGGAAGCCGGCGTCGCCGGTGCGGTACACGGATCTCTGACGGCCGGTGCCCTCACCACCACATACACCGCTTCTCAGGGGCTTCTTTTGATGATCCCCAACATGTACAAGATCGCGGGCAGCCTGCTTCCCAACGTCATTCATGTTTCCGCCCGGGCCCTCGCCACCCACGCACTTTCCATCTTCGGCGACCATTCGGACGTGATGTCTTGCCGCGGCTCCGGCTACGCCATGTTGTCATCCGTCAACCCGCAGGAGGCCATGGATCTGGGCGCCGTTGCCCATCTGGCGACTATTAAGGGTCGCGTTCCTTTCCTGCACTTTTTTGATGGCTTCCGCACGTCCCATGAGATGCAGAAGGTTGAGACCTGGGACTACAAAGACCTGGCAGATATGGTTGACATGGACGCTATCAAAGCATTCCGTGACCGTGCTCTGAACCCCAATCATCCCGTGCTGCGTGGCAGTGCTCAAAACCCCGACATTTTCTTCCAGACGAGAGAAGCCACCAACCCCTATTATCAGGCAATTCCCGGCATCGTGGAAGATTATATGGATCAGGTCAACCAAAAAATTGGCACAGATTATAAACTGTTTAACTACTATGGCGCACCCGATGCAGAAACAGTGATCGTCGCCATGGGTTCTGTCTGTGACGCAGCGGAAGAAACCATTGACTATCTCACCGCCAAAGGCGAAAAAGTGGGCCTTGTCAAAGTGCATCTGTTCCGCCCCTTCGCATCTGACCGTTTCGTCGCCGCCATCCCCGCCACTGCGAAATCCGTTGTGGTGCTGGATCGCTGCAAAGAGCCGGGCGCACTGGGCGAGCCTTTGTACCTAGACGTGGTAGCTTCCCTGGCTGCGCAAAACCGCACCAATGTGAAGGTTTGCGGCGGCCGGTATGGCCTGGGTTCCAAAGACACCACCCCCGGCGCCATCATTGCTGCATTCCGCAACGGCCAGTCTCCCGTGCCGCTGAACGGGTTTACCATCGGCATCAACGACGACGTAACCCACCTGTCCCTGCCCATTGCGGAAGAGCCGGACACCATCCCTGCCGGCATCATCTCCTGTAAATTCTGGGGTCTGGGTTCTGACGGCACCGTGGGCGCCAACAAGAACTCCATTAAAATCATCGGCGACCATACGGACATGAACGTGCAGGCGTATTTTGAATACGACTCCAAGAAGTCCGGCGGTGTCACCATTTCCCACCTGCGGTTTGGCGACAAGCCCATTAAATCCACCTATTTCGTCTCCAAGGCAGATTTTGTGGCATGCCACAATCCGTCTTATGTGGAGAAATACCAGATCATTCAAGACATTAAGCCAGGCGGCACCTTCCTCCTCAACTGTGGCTGGAACGCAGAGGAGCTGGGTCAGCACCTGCCGGCCGACGCCAAGCGGTATCTGGTCAAAAACAACATCAAAGTCTACACCTGCGACGCCATTCCCATTGCAATCGAACTGGGTCTTGGCAACCGCACCAACAGCATTTTGCAGGCTGCATTCTTTAAACTGTCCAATATTATCCCCATTGACGACGCTGTCAAATATATGAAAGACGCCGTCACTGCCACATATAGCCGCAAGGGCCAGCATGTTGTCGCGATGAACCATTCCGCCATTGATGCCGGCCTGGGTGCGCTGAAAGAGCTTGCCATCCCCGCCGATTGGGCCAATGCACAAGACGCGGTGCAGGAAAAGACCATTCAGGCCAACCGCGCGGATTTGGCAGAATATGTGAACAATGTGATGATCCCCGCCAACAGCCAGCGCGGCAACGAGATTCCCGTTTCCACCCTGGCCAAAAACGTAGACGGCACACTGCCTGTGGGCACATCTGCATTTGAGAAGCGCGGCATCGCCGTGAATGTTCCCAGCTGGATTCCGGAAAACTGCATCCAGTGTAACCAATGCTCTCTCGTTTGCCCCCACGCAGTCATCCGTCCCTTCGCACTAACAGAGGCGGAAAGCCAGGCGGCGCCTGCCGACCTCAAAACTGCCAAAATGATGGGCAAGGGCTGCGAATCGTATCAGTTCTCCATGGTGGTGTCCCCGTATGACTGCACAGGCTGTGGTTCTTGTGTTAACATCTGCCCCGCAAAAGAAAAGGCTCTGGTTATGCAGCCGCTGGATTCCCAGGTAGCGCAGCATGACGTGTTCCAATATGCGGTGGACAAGGTTTCCGATAAGAACCTGCCCTTTGCCGCTGACACCGTCAAAGGTTCTCAGTTCTCCACCCCGCTGCTGGAGTTCTCCGGCGCTTGTGCGGGCTGCGGTGAAACCCCATATGCAAAGCTGGTGACCCAGCTCTTTGGTGACAGAATGTATCTGGCCAACGCAACCGGATGTTCCTCCATCTGGGGTGGTTCTGCGCCCTCCACACCTTATACCATGAACAAAGAGGGCAAGGGCCCGGCATGGGAAAACTCCCTGTTTGAAGACAACGCAGAATTTGGCTTTGGCATGAACATGGCTGTACAGCAGCGCCGCGCCCGGGCAGCAGAGCTCTCTAAAACCGTGGCCGCATGCGAAAACGCCCCCGCCAGCCTCCGGGATGCCGCCCAGGCTTGGCTCGATGCCATAGACGACAGCGCCGCTTCCCATCAGACCGCCAAAGTGCTGGTGGCTGAACTGGAAAAAGCTTTGAATGATAACACCACCTGCAATGACAAGCCTTATGTCACAGAGCTGTATAATATGAAAGACATGTTGGGCAAGCCCTCCATGTGGATCTTTGGCGGTGACGGCTGGGCCTATGACATCGGATACGGCGGCTTAGACCATGTGATCGCCAGCGGTGAAAATGTCAACATTCTGGTCTTTGACACAGAAGTATATTCCAACACCGGCGGACAAGCCTCCAAGGCCTCTCAGACCGCGCAGGTGGCCGAGTTTGCGGCAGCAGGCAAGGTGATGAAAAAGAAAGACCTGGCGCAGATCGCCATG
>JAQWCP010000038.1:0-3494 GCA_028705905.1 Oscillospiraceae bacterium | reverse complement strand
ATGGCATACGGCTATGTTTATGTCGCGCAGATTGCCATGGGTGCCAATTATCAGCAGACCTTAAAGGCCATTGCAGAAGCAGAGGCATACCCCGGTCCTTCCCTCGTCATCGCTTATGCACCCTGCATCAACCACGGCATCAAATCCGGCATGGGCAAAGCCATGGACGAAATGAAGCACGCGGTGGATGCCGGCTACTGGCATCTCTTCCGGTACAACCCGTTGCTGGCCCAGGAAGGCAAAAACCCCTTCCATCTGGACAGCAAGGCCCCGGAAGGTGACTTCCGCAAGTTCCTGATGAACGAAGTGCGGTACAGCTCTTTGACCCTCTCCTTCCCCGACCGGGCAGAAACGCTCTTCGAAAAGGCGGAGAATGACGCAAAAGAGAAATACGAAAAACTTTCTTATCTGGCACAGCAATAAACACAAACACCCCAGCGGCGTGTCCCTGGGTGAACGATCAGATCCCTGCACTTGGAGCAAGGGGCATGTCTTCGGACATGCCCCTTGTCCGTTTCCCGGTTGATCTCTATTTTTCTGATCAAACACCCCTTTGGGAAGAGATGCTGCAAAGGCCATCACAAAGGGACGCTCGTACGAGCGTCCCTTTTTTGCTGCCGCAGAGGCAAATATCCCTTCTACAGCACCGTTCACAATGGGTATTTTCCTTTGTCTTGCATCTTTGGTTCTTTGCTGTTTCTGTCTGCCGTATCAAAAAAGCGGACTGGCAACGCCAAGGCGCTGTCAGTCCGCTTTTGAACGGTTGAGTTGCTGGGCCGCATAGAACAATCCGGATGTTACAGAAAACTTCCGCTCTCCGCCAGAAGTTCTTGTTTGATATTCCACAACTTTCGGGACAGGTCTACATAATATGTGTGTGGGTTTTCAAACCGCTTCACTTCCTCCCACAAAAGAGCCACTTGATCTTGGCAATATTTCCGAATCTCGTGGATGGAGGGAGAAGAGTAGACCAGTTTGCCTTGTTTGAAAATGGGAACCAGCAAGTCTTTGGCCACAAATTTTGTAATGGTGGCCCGTTTCCAAACGGCGTCAGGATCGAACAGCTCCAAGGGCTTTGTCACATCGATCACTTCATCATGGATGCAGATGAGGTCGGCGATGGCTTTCCCGTTCCCTTTTTCAAACAGGCGATAGACTCGCTTAAAATGGGGATTTGTAATTTTAGATGGATTTTCACTCACTTTGATTTTGGGGACAATCTTCCCCTGGTCATCCTCAATGGCAGCCAATTTATAAACACCTCCAAAAACCGGCTCGCTTTTGGAGGTAATCATGCGTTCGCCCACGCCAAAAGAATCAATCTGGGCGTCTTGCAACAATAAATCCCGAATGAGATATTCGTCCAGGGAATTGGACGCCACAATTTTGCACTCTTTCAATCCCGCTGCATCCAACATCTTCCGGGCCTTCCGGGATAAATATGTCAAATCGCCGGAGTCAAGGCGAATGGCGCATTTGGTAATACCCTGGGGAATGAGGATCTCCTGAAACGCCCGGATGGCGTTTGGCACACCAGATTTTAATACATTGTATGTATCCACCAGCAACGTGCAATTGTGGGGATACAGTTCGCAATATGTTTTAAATGCTGTATACTCGTCCTCAAACATTTGTACCCAAGAGTGCGCCATGGTGCCTCCGGCCGGCACTTCATACAACTGGTCTGCCACCGTACAGGCACTGCCGATGCAGCCGGCAATATAAGACGCCCTGGCACCCAAAATGGCGCCGTCCGCCCCTTGGGCCCGCCTGGAGCCAAATTCCGATACCGGGCGGCCCTCTGCCGCCCGCACAATCCGATTGGCCTTTGTGGCGATGAGGGACTGATGATTGATGGTAAGCAATACGAAGGTCTCGATAAACTGCGCCTCAATGGCAGGGGCACGCACCATCAAAATTGGTTCCCCGGGGAATATGGGGGTTCCTTCTGGTACGGCATAGATATCGCCCGTGAACCGGAACTGCTTTAAATATTCCAGAAACTCTTCGGAAAAGCCACCCTTTCCTCGTAAATACGCAATGTCCTCCTTGGTAAACTCGAGGTTTTGGATGTAGTCAATGACCTGCTCCAGCCCTGCGGCGATGGCAAACCCACCATTGTCGGGTACTTTGCGGAAGAATACGTCGAAATACGTAACCCGATCCCGAATTTCGGTCTGAAAGTAGCCGTTTGCCATTGTGAGTTCATAAAAGTCGCAGAGCATGGTATAATTTCCCGGTTTCATTTGAATCTGTCCTTTCCCACTTAACCAATTTACAATGTCCCGTGATGGATGCGTTCAATTTGAAGCCCTCCCATCACATCCAGGGACTTTTCATGTAATTCAGGATCAAAGCTGGCCGTGCAGGCGCAATCGACCCGCACCTGTGCCTCTGGCAATGCCGACTTCACCAGCAGTGCATTTGTAATCACACAAATATTGGACACAAGCCCTATGAAAGTTACTTGATCATATTCGCCCACCTGTACATACTCCATCAAGGCCAAACTACCAAACGTCGGTTTTTCAAACACGCGGTCCTCTTCCTGCCGCATCGCGGCCACACGGCCGAACAGCGCCCAACCCGGCGTTCCCTTTACGCAATGAATAACAGGTAAATGTTTCCCCTCTTGGGTCTCCAAATATCCCTCTGTATGGGTGTCCATTGTAAAACAGACTTCACCGCCCCCTTGCCGCTGGGCCGCAATTGCCTGGCAAATAGGACCTTCCAGGTGGGACGCTCCATCAAACCCCAGGGCCCCACAAACGAAGTCCACCTGGTAATCCACCACAACAAGCAACGATTTCATCCCACACCTCCTGCCATTTTTGCGCAAAGATACAAAGGAGTGTACACTCCTTTGTATAGTATAGTCCTTTTTCCACAAAAACGCAAGCTTTCTTGCGCCGTTTCTCTTCATTTTCACGAATCCATCGTCTAAAAAGAAGCGGGCGGCCCCTCTTTACTTTCCCCCTTCCCTCAGGTACAATAAAAGCAAAAAAGGAAAATTTAAAATGGAAACAAATACTTACACAACGGGATCTTTACAAGAGACCCAGGACAAGGTGGCCACCCTTGCAAAAGAAAATTTTAAATCCGGCCTCAACTGCGCTGAGGCCGTTTTAAAAGCCTTCCTGGATGCTGGCCTTGCACCGGATTTTCCACCGGAGATTGTGGCGCTCTCTTCCGGCTTTGGCGGGGGAATTGGCATGACAAAACACACTTGCGGCGCCGTCTCCGGCGCGGTCATGGCCGTTGGCGCACTACATGGCAGAGCCAATCCATTGCAAAAAGAGACCCTGCCGGAACGGGTTCAGGAAATTCAGCAAGAGGTTTATCCCATTTTCCGCTCGATGGTGGAAGAATTTATCGGCCAATACGGCTCGATCACCTGTCATGAACTGACCAATTCTCATGGGGATTTTGAAGGGAAAGAGCGGAAACGCAGCTGCATGCAAATGATTACATATGCCTCTGCCCTGGCCGCCAAA
>JAQWCP010000037.1 GCA_028705905.1 Oscillospiraceae bacterium | reverse complement strand
AAAGTCAAATCATTTCATAAAACGCGTTCATCCCTTTAAACGTCATATAGCATTCCAATTTTGAAACAACTTCAAATGGGGCATGCATGGAAAGAACTGGGACACCGGCGTCAATGGTATCAATGTTTCGTTGTGCCATAAACATGGCTACTGTTCCGCCACCGCCTTGGTCTACTTTGCCCAATTCTGCCATCTGCCACAGAACACCTTCCTGATCAAAGAGAAATCTCATTCTTGCCACAAGCTCTGCAGAGGCATCAGAAGCACCCGATTTTCCACGGGAACCAGTAAACTTACATAAACTGATCCCATAATTGAGTTTTGAACTGTTCCGTTTTTCATAGACATCGGGGAATTTGGGATCATAAGCAGCCGTTACATCAGCGGAAATGCAATGAGAATTTTCATAACAGATACGCAATGGTGTCAATTCACTATGGCAAATATCAGATAGGAATGTGTCAAACGCAGCGGAACGCATGCCTGTTACGCCCTCTGACCCGATCTCTTCTTTGTCGGCCAGCATGCAGACCGCTGTTTTTCGGGGTGTGCCAGTGGCAAGTATCGCCGCCAAGGCCGCATAGGCGCACACCCTGTCATCCTGCCCGTATCCACCGATCATGGAACGGTCTATCCCGATGTCCCGCGCCATAAAAGCCGGCACAGCGCACAATTCGGCGGAAATAAAGTCTTCTTCCGTGATACCGTATTTCTCATTTAACATCTGCATTACTGTCAGTTTGACCCTGTCAGACCCAGTATCATCTTGAAAAGGGCGGCTCCCCACTAATATATTGAGGTTTTCTCCCGGCACAGCTTCCGCCAAGGTCTTCTTATTTTGTGTGGCTGCCAGATGCGGCAATAAGTCGGTAATGGTAAATTGCGGGTCATTTTTATCACCGCCGATGCTCACCCGTACAAATCCGCCATCTCGCAAAGAAACATGTCCACGCAATTCCAATGGAATGGCCATCCATTGGTATTTTCGAATTCCACCATAATAGTGGGTTTTGAAGAATGCCTGCTCGGAATCTTCATAAAGCGGATTTTGTTTCAAATCGAGGCGCGGTGCATCAATATGTGCCGCAGCAATATTGACACCTCTTTTAAGCGGCATTTCTCCAATCACGGCCAGCATCAATGACTTCCCACGGTTTTCCCGGAAAATTCTATCCCCTGTTTTTAATTCCATTCCGCGGATATAAGGACGGAATCCGGCTGCTTTCGCCAGCTCCACTGCAAAGTCCGCTGCTTCCCGTTCTGTTTTGCCTTCGTCCAAAAACTTTTTATAATCTTCACAATACAACCCGCAAGAGGCTTCATCATCTGCTGACCAGGTGTCAAATCCATTTTTGGGCGCATAAAACAAAGACTTCCTCAGCGCATCTCCCACATTTTTTTCGCTCATCTTCGTTCTTCCTTTCTAATTTCATTTAACAATTGTACAAACAATGCCGTGGCGGTTTGGGAAAAAGCATTCAAATCATCATTGGTGTTTTCTAAAACAGCATGGCAGTTTTCTCGAAAGAAGGAGTCCGGTTTTTGGGCATGAATTCGTAAAATAGC
This sequence comes from Oscillospiraceae bacterium, assembly GCA_028705905.1. Lineage (GTDB taxonomy): Bacteria > Bacillota > Clostridia > Oscillospirales > Oscillospiraceae > RGIG529. The sequence continues at coordinate 7,387 of JAQWCP010000037.1, read as the reverse complement.
ATATTCTTCCCCGATCCCCTCGCGCCGCATTAGCCGCTGCACACGTAGCTGTTCCGGGGCAATGACGCCAACCACCCGGTGACACCGTTTGGACAATCCGCTTTCAATGAGTGCAATGGCATCAATGGCCGCAATCGGGACTCCTGCTTGTGCTGCCTGCTCCAATTCTCTTTCCACTTCCTGCGTGACAAAAGTATGGGTCAGTTCGTTGAGCGCCAAAAGCGCCTCTGGATCATCAAATACAATGCGGCCTAGTTTTTTTCGGTCCACCCCGCCGGACGAATCCAAAATATCACCAAACCGTTTGACCAGTGCTTGACGCATTTCCAAACTCTCTGACAACAAGGTGTGGTACACGGCATCACAATCAATGACACAGGCACCCATTTGCGCAAGTACCATCAAGGCGCTGGTTTTTCCCGCGCCTGTTCCACCTGTGATACCAAATACCGTAAGGTGGGGCAAAGAAGGAGATACCATTTCCACATGAAATCCCGCCGCTTTTTTTAGTCGATTGGAAACGGCAAGGCCAAGCCCAGACTCATCCGGACACTGTGCATAGATTTTTGTCACATTTGTCTCATCAAAACTGCGCAAAGCGTGGAATACCATCCTGGCTTGTTCTGCGGGATCATCCGATTTTCCCATGGCTCGTACCACCGCATTTGGAAAACAGCCTGCATATTCCGAGAAACAAAGGACCCCCGTTTTTTGATCAACCCGGTTAAAAATCCATACTGCCGTGTCCGCCGGCGCACCACAAACCACTGTGACAGGCGCTTTTGGCGCATAGTGTCGGTACTTCATGCCAGGCGCTTTTGGACGCTCTCCTTCTTTCAGTTGTTGAAGCAACGCTTCATCTACGGCCACTTCTCCCAATATGTCCTCCAACGCCTCCAAGGGAACCCCACCCGGCCGAAGTAGGCGTGGCGGTGAAGTAGTGAGATCCAAAACAGTAGATTCCACACCCACCTTGCAGTCTCCCCCGTCGACAATGCCCTCTATCCGTCCATTCATATCTTCCCATACATGAGAACAGCGTGTGGGGCTTGGCCGGCCAGAGCGATTGGCAGACGGAGCCGCCAGCGGCACACCAGCCTGACGGATCAAAGCCCTTGCCACGGGATGGTCTGGACAACGAATGGCTAGCGTATCCAGGCCGGCTGTGATGACATCCGGTATGAGGTCACGTCGGCGCAACACCAAGGTAAGCGGGCCGGGCCAAAAGTATTCCGCCAAAACGCGGGCGGAAACCGGAATGTCTTTACAATATAAATCCAATTCAGACGGCATGGAAATGTGCAAAATCAAGGGGTTATCCTGGGGTCGCTCTTTTGCCTCAAAAATGCGGGCAGCTGCTGTTGCATCTAAGCCATTTGCGCCCAAACCATACACCGTCTCCGTTGGGAATGCCACCAAGCCGCCTTTCTTGAGTATGGCAGCGGCTTCTTTCAGTGCTTGGTCTTCTTCAAACGGATCTTTTACTTGAAAAATGCGTGTTTCCATGTTTATTCCCCATCCGTGTCTCCACCGGTACTCAGCTTCTCCGCCTGATCTGCCGTCACCAGCGCGTCGATTAAGTCATCCAAATCGCCATCCATAATGGCATCAATTTTATACAGTGTCAAACCGATCCGGTGATCGGTCACACGTCCTTGTGGGAAGTTATATGTGCGGATGCGCTCATTGCGCATGCCGGTTCCCACCTGAGACTTGCGTTCTGCCGCGATGGCGGAGGCCTGCTTTTCCCGTTCCGCTTCCAAAAGCTTAGACCGCAACACCTTCATCGCTTTTTCACGATTTTTGTGCTGGCTCCGTTCATCTTGGCATTCCACCACCAGTCCCGTTGGCAAATGGGTAATACGGATGGCAGATTCTGTTTTGTTGACATGCTGTCCACCAGCGCCGGAGGCCCGAAAGGTATCAATCTGCAAATCTGTGGGGTTGATCTCCAATTCCACATCTTCCGCTTCTGGCAGGACAGCCACTGTCACCGTGGAAGTATGCACTCTTCCTCCGGATTCCGTATCGGGCACGCGCTGAACACGATGCACTCCAGATTCAAATTTCAATCGAGAATAAGCGCCGTTGCCCTCAATGAGGAAACTGATTTCTTTCGCTCCGCCCAATTCCGTTTCATTGAGGCTCAGCACTTCCCCGTGCCACCGATTGCGCTCTGCATACATGCTGTACATCCGGTAGAGAGAATTGGCAAAGAGCGCTGCCTCTTCTCCGCCGGCGCCTCCGCGGATTTCCACAATGACATTTTTCTCATCATTGGGGTCGCGGGGCAAAAGGAGAATTTTCAATTCTTCCCGCAGAATGTCCATTTTCTTTTTGGCTTCTCCCAATTCTTCTTGTACCATTTCCTTAAAATCGGGATCCAGATTCCCGCCGCTAAGAAGCTCCTTTGCTTCCTCCATTGTGTGCTCCACGCTACGATATTTTCGATAATGCTCAATCACCGGAGCCATTTCTTTCTGCTCTTTTGCAATTTTCGCCACGCGGGCGGGATCCGTGTAGACCTCCGGCAGCGCGAGCTGCTGCTCTAAATCTATATAATGCACTTCAATCTGTTTTAGTTTTTCCAGCATACGTGATAATACCCCTTCCCTCTTTCTACTGCTTCGTTTAAGAAAATACCGCTTGCTGCAACAAAGCAAAAGCCTCCCGTATAAAATAGTTCACACGCAACATCAGATACGGTGTTTCTGCTGCAACGCCAATGGCTTGAATCCCAGTTGACGCGGCCAAACGCTTTGCCCGATATAGATGAAATTCGTTGGATACCACCGCCACTGTTTGATGGTTTATCTGTTCCCTTTCCATCAACGCTTTGGAAAACTGCATATTTTCGGCTGTGTTGCGCGATTGATCCTCCACATAGATTTGATCGTTCGGGATGCCGTGGTCTGTCAAATAGCGGCGCATTGCTTCCGCCTCCGAAATATCCTCTCCCGATCCTTGCCCGCCAGACACAACGATGGGCAAGGATGGATGGTCCTTTAGATAAGCCAATGCTGTATCCAATCGGCTTTGCAGGGAAAGAGACAGTGTCGAACCGTTGACCCCTGCGCCTAAAATCAAAATACAGTCTGCCTTTTTCCCCATTTCCGTATGCGCACCGGAAATCACGAACGCCTCCGCTACGAAGAGCATGGCACTACCCGCTAAAATCAAAAGCGTCAAAAAGCCTTTGCAAACATGGCTCAACTTCTTCTTCCCAAACCGTTCCAACGTATCGATTCCGCTCCAAAGCAAAAGCAGGAAGGAAATCCCGCAACAGATATAAAAAGAAAACTGCATGCCCCCAATGCTCAGAAATCGCAGTATCAAGCCTACGAAAATAATGACGGCGGCAGCTATCAAACGCGCTTTTTGCCTTTTTATTCTTCTGTCTCCTCTCCTAGCATCTCCCATTTTTGATATAATTCCTCCAGCAGGCGCTCCGCCTGTTCCCTTTCCTGATAAATTTCTTCTAATTTTTTATAATCGCAGGCTGCCTCTTCCATGGCGTGATCCAATGCCACACTGGCTTCCTCCGCCACTGCAATTTCTCGTTCAACAGCCGCAATCTGTTTCTCTACACTTTTTTTCTTTTCTTTCTTAGGCGCACTTTTGCGTTTTTTTTCTTTTGCAGCCTGCTCAATTTGTACTTCTCGCTCTCTCGCCGCTTGGAAATCAATATAGTTCCCATGAAAATCAGAAAAGGTTTCCGGCTCTAGATACCAGATTCGGGTGGCAAACCGATTGACAAAATACCGGTCGTGAGAGACAAACAGCAAACTGCCGGTGTACTGCTCCAAGGCTTCCTCGATCCATTCCCGAGAGGGTAGATCCAAATGATTGGTTGGTTCGTCCAAAATCAAAAGGTTGATTTTGTCGTCCATCAGCATACAGAGGCGCAGGCGGGATTGTTCTCCACCTGAAAGGGCAGACACTGGCTTGAACACATCTTCTCCTTGGAACAAAAAGGCACCCAAGCGATCCCTTGCCTCTTGCGTGGAGCAGTTTTCTTCATAAATCATAGTGTCCACTAAATTGCGTTCTGGATGGGAGAAGTGGACGACTTGAGGCAAATATCCGATTTTTACTGTGGGACCCAACCGAAACTTGCCCGCTGTTGGTGTATATTCGCCCAAAATCGTCTTGAGTAATGTAGTTTTCCCCGTTCCGTTGTCACCCAGAATGGCAATCCGCTCTCCGCCGACGACCTCTAAGTTTAAATCCTGAAACAAAACTTTCTCGCCAAAACCCATAGAAAGGCCATAGGTTAAAAGCACTTCATCTCCATAAAAAGCCTGCTCTTCGAAACGTGATTTTAATGTTTTTTGATTTTTGGGACGCTCTGTTTTTTGCATGCGCTCCACTCGTTTTTCGATAGCAAACGCACTCTTTTGTAACTTCACGCTTTGGATGCCCCATCCGTGCATTCGCTCGGCAGTGGCAGAGAGTTGACTGATCTTCGCCTGTTCTTTTTCATATCGGCGCCATTGTTCTTCCAGCCGACGTTTTTTTTCAACCACATAAAAACTGTAATTGCCGCTATAAAAAGAAAGCTGCCCAGTCTCCAATTCCATCACACGGCTTACAACACGATCCAAAAAATACCGATCGTGTGATATGGCCAAAACGGCTCCGGGAAAGGAATGGAGGTACTCCTCCAACCATTGCGTTGCGCGTAAATCCAAATGGTTGGTTGGCTCGTCCAACAATAAAATATCAGTGTCTTCCAAAATGAGACGCGCCAAATTCACCCTTGTTTTTTCCCCGCCAGACAAATCTTCAAAAAGTTGCATTCGCATTCCTTCAGGGATCTGCAAGCCGGAGGCCACTTTATTTAACGCAACTGTTGTTTCATACCCGCCCGCGCGTTCAAACGCATCAGACACTATGTCATATCGGGCCAAAAGCGCAGGAGAGGCCTCCTGCGCCATTTCTTGTGTCAGCGCTTCTAATTCTTGCGCCAATGCATCCACTCTTTGAAACGCAGTTTTTAGCACATCCAAAACTGTAAATCCTTCCGGATAAACAGGGATCTGGGAGATCAGACCTAAACGTCGCCCTTCCGAAATTGCAATTTCTCCTTCGTCCGGTTCGACTTCGCCAGTAAGCATTCGAAAAACGGTGGTTTTCCCCGCCCCGTTTGACCCCAAAAGGCCCACTCGTTCTCCCGAATGAATTTGAAAACTCACATGGTCTACAATCGTCTTCTCCTGCTCAAAGGACTTCGTCAGCCCTGAAACAGAAATTTCTATCATGAATTATTCCTCTAAGATTGATTTTTTGCATAAATCAGAGTAAGATCAAGAAAAGCTCTTTACAAAGAAAAGGAGATAATAGAATGGAAGCCATTCGCTTTTCCAATCAAACGCTATATCTATTGGATCAGACGGCTCTTCCACAGGAAGAGGTCTGGCGGGCATACACCAGGTACCAGGACGTGAAAAATGCCATTTCTACCATGGTGGTACGCGGTGCCCCCGCCATTGGCATTACAGCGGCCTATGCTGTTGTTCTCGCAGCGCATCAGTATGCGTCAGATACGTGGGAGCTATTTGTATCCCAAATGTCCCAGGCGATTAGCGATCTAAACGCCGCAAGACCCACCGCTGTGAACTTGTCTTGGGCATTGGAACGGATGAAACGTCTCCTCTTTTCACCCAAAGAGGAAACCCTTGTTTTAGATGCCTTGCTGGAAGAAGCCATCGCCATCCACAACGAGGACATCCAAATGAACCAGCGGATGGGGGCTTTTGGAGCAGATGTAGTGCCGGAAAACGCCGGCATATTAACCCATTGCAATGCCGGCGCCCTGGCCACAGGAGGATATGGTACCGCCTTGGGCGTGATCCGCGCAGCCCATAAACAAGGACGCGTCTCCATGGTCTATGCAGATGAAACACGCCCGCTATTGCAAGGCGCGCGGCTCACGGCCTACGAGCTGCAAAAAGATAATATACCGGTTACAGTTCTGACAGACAACATGGCTGGCGCCATGATGGCCGCCGGGAAAATTCAAATGGTTGTGCTTGGATGTGACCGAATGGCAGCAAATGGCGATTTTGCAAACAAGATTGGAACATATTCACTGGCCATCCTGGCGCAGTACCATGGAATCCCTTTTTATACGGCACTTCCTGTTTCCACCATCGACTTCTCCATAGAAGACGGTAGCCAAATTATCATTGAAGAACGTGATGGAAACGAAGTTTTAAACTTTTTCGGGGTGCAGACAACACCCGTTGGCGTTTTGACATGCAATCCCGCCTTTGACGTCACACCTCATCATCTTCTCACTGGCATCATCACAGACCAGGGGGTACTATACCCTCCATTTGACCGGCATATCGCCGCTTTAAGCCGCCGTTAATTCTTTTAGCTTTTTGACGATGACTTCAAAAGCCATCCCTCTTGAAGCCTTGACCAAAATTGTGCAACATGGGCCAACCAATGTTTCCAAAATAGGGAATGCGTCCTCTTTGCTCTCGAAATAGAATGACTGGGAGATCCCCGCCGTCAATGCGGCCGTGTGGATCTCCTTTGCCATTTCGCCGATGGCAACGAGACAGTCGACCTCCTTTTTCCCTAGATATTCCCCTACGCCGCGATGCAAAACGGGGGCCAATGGGCCTAATTCAAACATATCGCCTAAAATGGCAATTTTATACTCGCCCTTGGTCTGGGCCAGCACTTCGACTGCCGCTCGCATGGATTGGGGGTTGGCATTATATGCATCATCTAAAATTGTGATATCATTGGCTTGATGTAAAATGTTCATCCGCATCTTGGTGGGTGAAAAATCAGCAATGCCTTGATTGATTTCTTCTGTTGTCAAACCAAATTTCTGCGCCACAGCCGTTGCCATCAGTACTGGGTAAATCATATAATCCCCAAGCGCTGGGATTTCCGCATTCCATTCCCCGCGGGGCGTCTTGATATGACAAAATGTGTTTTCCCTTCCATCACTGCTGATCTCGCTGGCACTGAAATCGTTTTGTTCTCCTTTGCCGCACCAAAACATGCGAAAAGGATACCCTCCATCCAATGTGCGCAACAGGGGATCATCTCCATTCAAGACCACCGTCGCATTTGGTTTCATAAAAGAAAACACTTCGCATTTGGCCTTTAAAATATTTTCCCTGCTTCCCAGGTATTCAATATGTGCATCTCCAATATTGGTAATCACGGCAACGTCAGGCTCTACAATTTCACTTAAATATTGAATCTCTCCGAAACTGCTCATTCCCATTTCCAGAACAGCACAGTGGTGGCTTTTATTGAGCCGAAGCAAAGTCAGTGGCAGTCCAATTTCGTTGTTATAATTGCCCTCCGTTTTTAGCACTTTGTACTTGGCCCCCAAGACAGCAGCAATCATATCCTTGGT
>JAQWCP010000036.1 GCA_028705905.1 Oscillospiraceae bacterium | reverse complement strand
ATCGGATCTTGCCAAACGACCCCACTTTTCTCCCCCGGCTGGAGCGGTCCATTTGCGATATGGCTGCAAATGGGGTTACTTGTTTTTTTGCCGGCGGCGCTTTGGGGTTTGATACGCTGGCCGCCCGTACGGTGTTGCGGCTGAAAATGACACAGCCCGCCCTCTCTTTGGTTCTGATGCTTCCTTACAAAGGACAGGCGGACAAGTGGAGTCGACGGGATTTTTTGGTGTACGAAGCCATCAAGCGGGGTGCCGACCAAGTAATCTATGTATCGGAGGAATACGACCCTATGTGTATGTTCCGCCGAAACCAGCGTTTGGTGGATGCCAGTTCCCACTGTATCTGTTTCCTCCGCAAAGAGCGAAGCGGCACCGCATACACAGTTCGCTACGCCAAAAGGCAGGGTATTCCCATCGTATTTTTATAACGAAATCTCTGTGAAACAACAGGCAGGGAAAGGTTATAATATGGTTCTGTTTTTCATGCTTATTCGCAAAGGAAGATCATTCCTATTTTTTCTACTTTTGTATTTTTTGTCGCTTTTGATTGTTCGAAAGTCAATCACCGAATCCCAACCCATTCGGGTGGTGGGTGGGCTGGATGTCCAGCGGACGTCAGCCTGATTGGATTTAGAAAAAACAAAACGATCTCGTTTTGTTTTTCATTTTTTCTCATTTTCTTTCCATCAGCGAGAGGGGGCAGACCTAAAAGGTCCGCCCCCTCTCGTCTTTATCTGTTCCTGCCGGGGGGCTGGAACGGACTCAAAAAAGCTCCCCCGCCGGGGCCGTTTCGTTCGGAGTAATGGATTTATTTCAGGCCGTTTTCATAAGCGGCGATCATTTTCTTGACCATCTGTCCGCCAATGGAACCAGCCTGCTGGGAAGTCAGGTGGCCATTGTAACCCTGATTCAAAGTAACGCCCACTTCACTGGCGGTTTCCATTTTAAACTTATTCAAAGCTTCTCTTGCTTCCGGAACCATCACACGGTTGCCGTTAGATCTAGCCATATTCTTTAATCTCCTTTTTCCGATCCGATTTGGATCTTTGTTTTTGGGATTCACATCCCAATGATAGCTTTGCCTGCATGCAATGGTTTATGCGTTTGACCAAAATGCAAAAGATAACAGCCTTACCCTTTTTTGTCTCTGCACCATTGCTCACTAAAGGATCAAGCAAAAAAGAAGACCAAAGAGATGGTTGACGATAGCAGAGAGGCCAATACCTACAATGAATGCTTACTTAGTATACGGAATCATTGCTTAATAAATCCGCTTTCAACCAAAAAGTCTCGTGCGACTACATCGGGCTCCATCTGAAGTTCATCAACTTTATAATTTAAATCTATCATAATATCCTCCGTCAATGCAGTACCTAGCTCTTCAATAATAGGCACCAGTTCCGGATACTCTTTCATCGTTTCTTCCCTTATTAATGGAATGGCGTAATATGGTGGGAAGAATTGTTTATCATCTTCCAAGGTCACCAAATCAAACTTTTTTAGTAGCCCATCTGTTGAAAAGGCATCCACTACATCCGTTTCTTGATTCATTAAAGCCAAATATCTGGCCGCCCCGTCTAATCCAACGGTATTTTTAAATTGGAATCCATAATGATTGGTAAGGCCCGGGAGGCCATCTGCTCTGTTTAAAAATTCAAATGTGGTCCCGATTTTTAATTTAGGAGCGATCCCCTTTAAATCGCTTACAGACTTTAAATTGTACTGCTCCGCTGTTTCTTTCCTTACGGCAATGACATATGTATTGTTAAATCCCATCTGCTTTAATACTTCAATATTATATTGTTTTTTAAAATCTTTCTTTACTGTATTGTAGACTTCCTCCATATCTGTATTGAGTGGATACTTTAATGTATCACCATAGGCCGTTCCGCTATAATCAAAGTATAAATCAATATTCCCTGAACGAAGTGCAGAAAAGCATACTTGCGTACCACCTAAGTTTAATTCTCTTTTCACCGTAATATCTGTCTTCTCTTCAATTAAATCTGAAAACATATTTGCCAGGACTAATTGCTCGGTAAAATCCTTGCTTCCGATTTTAATCACCTTATTTGGCTTGCTCATATTACCTATGCTAGGTATCACAAAAGCTATGATAATCAAAGTGGCTGTAATCGATAATATTATCTTTTGCATTTTTCTTTTTTTCATTCGTTTCTCTTTAGAACCTGCTGTTATTTGCAGACTAATTGGGGTTACTAGTTTTTCGACCAACCCTACTAAGTAATCGACAAACAAAGCCAATATACATGCCGGAATAGCACCCGCTAAAATCTGATAATTATTTACGGTTCTAATACCAGAAAATACCAAAAACCCAAGTCCACCGCCACCAATAAAAGCCGCCATCGTCATAAGACCCACAGCAGTTACTGATGAAATCCGAATGCCTGCCATAATAACAGGAAGCGCCAAAGGAATTTGCACCTTTGTAAGAATTTGTAACTTTGTAAGGCCAATCCCTTTTGAGACTTCTATGGTTTCTGGATTAATATTTTGAATCCCTGTGTAAGTATTCTTAATAATAGGGAGTAAGGAATATAACACAACCATTACAATAGCAGGTAACGTACCAATTCCCAGAAATGGTATTGTAAAGCCTAAAAGCGCCATACTTGGTATCGCCTGAATGACATTGGCAATTCCTAAAACTGGTTTATTTAATTTCTTTGCATAGCTAATTAATATGCCCAATGGCACACCAATTACGATTGCTAACCCCACAGCAATTGCCGTTAATTTGATATGTTCAATCGTTAGGGATAAAATTTGATCTTTATTTTGAATGATATAATGTATAAAACTCATTTTATCGTCATACCTCCTCTTCCTCTAAATAAGGTTGGCTTAATGTCGTCAATAAGCTACTCTTAGTGATGAGACCCAGGAGTGTATTATCCTCAGACAATACCGGAATATTAGAAATATTATTATCATCTATTACTTTTAAAATTTGAACGATGTTGTCTTCCAAATGAACTCCCAAAAAAACTGAATTCATAACATGACTTACTTTTTGGGCTATATCCGCTGACTTTTGCAGGTCTTTTGCATTGACAACACCCAGTAGTTTTTTGTTTTTATTGTCTATTACCATCAAACTGTCCACATGGAACGAGCGCATTTTTTCCACACAGCGCAATACCGTCATATTCTCTGTACAAGTCACTGGAGATTTAATCATAATATCTTCTGCTTTAATATATTCCGGGGATGCCCATATTCGATTTTTGCCAACAAAATGAGTTGCAAATTCATCTTTTGGGTTTTTTAATATATTTTCAGGTGTATCATACTGTAGTATTTCACCATCTTTCATAATACAAATCATATCAGCGATTTTTATCGCTTCATCCATATCATGTGTAACGAATACAATTGTTTTTTTCAATTGGGCCTGTAGATTTACTAATTCATCCTGCAGTCCAACGCGTGTAATAGGATCCAGGGCTGAAAATGGTTCATCCATGAGTATGATATCTGGTTCTGTGGCAAAAGCCCTAGCAACTCCCACTCTTTGCTGCTGTCCTCCACTTAATTCAACCGGATAACGGTCTAAAAATTCATCTGGGTCAAGCCCCACCATATCCATTAATCTATAAGTTTTTTCCTGTAATTCCTTGGGATCACATTTTTCTATTTTGGGAATCAATTGAATATTTTCCCTTACTGTCATATGTGGCAATAAACCAGTTTGTTGAATCACATACCCCATATTACGACGTAGCTTTATAACATCCTTTTTTTCTATATCTTCTCCATTAATATAGATTCGACCAGATGAAGGCTTTATAAGCCGATTGATCATCTTTAGTGTCGTTGTTTTACCACAGCCACTTGCGCCAATAAATACCACAAGTTTGCCTTCTTCTATCTTGATGGAGATATCTTTTAATACCATCTTGTCTTTAAATTTCTTTTTTACATTTACAAATTCAATCATACGTTCTCCTCTCTTTTTACGATATTGGGGTTTAAATTTCAAAAGTAACAACTTCATATTATATTAAAGTTGTTACTTTGTCAAATATAAAACACTTTGAATGCATCCCTGCGAATCTTTTTTGGGATAAAAAAACTGATTTAATATTCAAAATATTTTGAATATTAAATCAGTTTTTAGGTGGAAGTAGAATCCGTAATTGTATAATGGATTTAAAACTATTTTATACCATCGTTAGATGTTATCCGGGTATATAAAATGATAGACCCGTTCTGAACTTTTATCATCTCCAACATAATATACGATATCATCTGGCAAAAAAGTAATGTAAGGCCCTGGTGATCTTAATAATTCATCATTCCTTTTAACCGCAATAATGGTGGCAGATGTATTATGCCAAAAATTCATTTCAGAAACCGTCTTATTTAACAAGGGGGTTTCCGTTGTAATCTCTATCTCATAAGGTGTAAACGGATTGCTTGAGCGGAATCGATCCATTTTATCAATTAATTTTGTTAGACTATCATTAAAATAATCCATCTCTTTTACTTGTCGTTCTACGCTCCCCATAATATCTTTTTTCAAATCATTAATGGTCTGTATATCGTTATATTGATGAACAAATTCAACCGCTTTTTCATAAGCTTTGATAACCACCCCGCTCCCCTTCGTACTCTCAACAATCTCAAGCTCTGCTAAAATACTAATTGCTCTCCTTGCCGTTTCTGCAGACACTCCATATTGGCTGGCGATGGAAGATCGGGTATATATCTTATCTCCTACATTATAATGTTTATCCACGATTTTTGATGCTATATCTATGGCAATCAGTTGATATCTGGGGCTTGTATATTTAGACTTTTTAATCATTTGATTCCTTCCCATCACCTTTTTACATGCACCTTGACCAGGTGATGCTCATTTGTTAAATGTCGTATTTGCTTCTTTGTAATATATTACTAATTCCTATATTTTTCAATAGATTATTTTGATGAAAATTCCAATGGTTTTCGTCGTTTTTTCATTCTAAATATCCTACCTTGAGCCAAATATGCATCGTACCAAATACATATGGTGTAGAAGTATCTCACATCAGAGGCAGTGATATTCTATTTTTAGCCTTGGATATTAGATTGGAAAAAACAGGGGACGTACTTGCATTCGTACTTCCCCTGTTTTTTACGTATGTACCAATTATGTGGCTTGTTAACGAGTGGAACCTCATTTATCGATATCATCCAGCTTTTTTATATCAGCTCCGCAGGATAAAGAGGAAATGCCTGGGTAACTTCTTCTGGGGCTAGACGCATAACAGACACCTCAAAGGCCGTCCGTTCTTCCATCACGTCGCCGCATACCTTGCGGTAAGTGCGGCTCTGCATCCGACCTTCCAAACACAGGCGGCTTCCCACAGGCTGGGCGGCAATCCCCTCCGCCAGACGGCCCCAGGCGATACAGGGGAGATAGTCAGCCCTCCCATATCGTCGGTTCACGGCCAAAATAAAATCGCAAATTTCCCGCCCCAAAGGCGTTCTGCGGAAAACGGGTGTCTTGCACAGCACCCCTTCCAGGTGCAGCTCGTTCTCGAATTCACCTGTCGTCTCCTCCAGAGATTTTGCAAAGATGGACAAAATCAGCCGTCGACCCTGCCCGCTCTTATTGTTAAAGGAGCGCAGCTCCCCTCGCACCTCCAAGCGCCTCTTCCTTCTCACCGTCCCGGCCAGCGCCGCTTCGCACAAGATAGGCAAACAATCCACCGCGCCGGACAACCGTTCTACAGAGAGGGGAAAAGTTTCAAACCGCTGGCCCCGGCTCTCGTGAGAGAAGCAGGGCATCTCTTCCACGACCCCCCGCAGTAACACCCGATTTTCATTGCGTTCCCATTCCATCGTTTCACTCCCTTTTGTATCTGGCTTTGTCCCACTATATGCCAGGCAAAATGGAAATATGAAACGTATGGTTTTCCCATGTCCTTCTTTTTGCTTTCCCAGCAGAAGCAGCCGCCACCGTTGTAAGAGGGTAATGGCTACTCTAAGCCGATACCGAGGGCAGCAGCCTTTCCTCTGTAAAAACAAAAAGCCTCTTACGGGGAGCACCCCGCCTCCGGTTAGGAGGCGGGGCCACTACAGGCGGCATCGGTTCAATGCTCCGGGTGCGACACCCAGCATCAAAAGAGCACCGTACACCGCCAGAGCCTCTTCTGTAGAGAGGCCCACTGGTCGGGGCAGACAAAGTTCTTGCCGTTCCAGCACATAGCCGGGCAGCGTTACCAGCTCCCGCTGCAAGGACAACGCCATTCGATCCTCTTGAAGACTGGATACCGTGATACTATCCCGGGCTTTCATGCCGTAGCTCACAGCGCAATCCGCCTGAATACAAGGCCAAACGAGGTCGCCTGGCAACAGCAGATACCGTACATGCAACGGCGGTTGAAAAATCACCGGCTCTGCCCCCGGCGGAACGATGAAAAGCGCCCCGCCAGATTGACACCGCTCCGGCGGTTGCACCTGTACAAAAGAAACGCCACAGGCTTTGAGGCCTGCGGCGATGACTTGGGAAATAGATTCATCTCCCCATACACCAAAACGCTGCACATCATCCACCTCGAACACAGTTTGCGGCGTTTTTATGATTTTATACAATCAAACATTTTATCAAAGCGTTCCCAAAAGTAGCTCCATGCTGTCGCATAATTCCTCGCCCAATACCGTCTCCCCGGTAAACAGTTCCAGAGAGAGGATCGCTTGGTACAGGAGCATCAAAAGACCATTTGCTGTTTGGAGTCCCCGTGCCCTGGCTGTTTGGAGCAACAGCGTCTCCCGTGGGCTATAGATGGCATCGTAGACCACGGCAGCCTCTGGCAGACAAGCAATAAAAGACAAGTCTTCAAACTGCCCACACGTCCCCTCCATACCGAGAGAAGTGCAGTTAACCAGAATGTCGCTCTCTTTGGCAAGGGTACAGAGGGTTTTGGGGTCGAACCCATAGGGCGTCATATGTGTCGGGTCTGCGGCACATATGGTTTCTGCTTTCTTCACACTGCGGTTGCAAAGGGCAACCTCGGCCCCTGCTGCCACCAAAGACAAAGCGACGGCCTTTGACGCGCCCCCTGCGCCCAGCAACAGCGCTCGTTTCCCCTTCGGGGAAACGCCCAGGCGACGCAAGGCGAGAAGGAACCCCTGCCCGTCGGTGTTATGGCCGTGACACTTGCCGTCTCTGATGCACACCGTGTTCACTGCGCCAAACCGCCGGGCCTCGTCAGATAGCCCGCCGTCCATCAGCGGCAGCAGCGCCTCCTTATGGGGCATCGTGGCATTGAATCCGGCAACGCCCAAAACCTTGCAGGCATTTAAAAACTCCGGCAGCCGCTCTTGTTTCACCGGCTGGGCCAGATAGACATAAGGCAGGTGCAGCATGGAAATCATGGTGTTTTGCAATAGCGGCGACAGACTGTGCAGCACTGGGTCGCCAATGACAAAAAGCTTTGTCATTCCATTTTGCAGACGCACCGGGACGCCGCTGTGAACCACACCCGCCCGTGTTTCCTCTTTTTCCAAAAAATAGGTCATGGCGGCTTCATATCCATCGAACCCCAGTCCGCAAACCTGGCCTACGCAGGCGGGGGCCAGTACGGACTTGTGACGAAATTCCTCCCGTTTGTGGATGTTGGAGATGTGTACCTCCACCGCCGGGATTTGTACAGACTGCAATGCATCCAAGATAGCATAGCTGTAGTGCGTAAACGCCCCAGGATTGAGGACGATGGCGTCAAAACGCCCGGGGGCGTTGTGAATTTGGTCGATGATGGCCCCTTCGTAATTGCTTTGAAAGCAAGTGGCGCTGCTGCCGCGGCGGGCGGCAAAGGTGATGAGCCGCCGACACAGGTCCGCATATGTGTCACTGCCGTAGACTTCTGGCTCCCTTCGGCCCAATAAATTCAAATTCGGCCCGTTTAAGATCAAAAACCGCATGTCAACATCCCTCCCGGCGTTTCATCTCGTTTAAAATCCGCAGCATGGTCTTCTTTGCCCAGCCCCGGTTGTTCAGCCGCACGTCCGCATATTTCCGGTACAGGCCGATCCGCTCGTGGTATAACTTCCGCAGCTTCCCGCCATCCTGCTGCACCAGCGGCCGGTCGTGGAGCTTTGTCCGCTTCTCAATGGAACCGGGCGTCACGTCCAGAAAGAAGATAATTCCCGTTTCCTTCAGCGCAGCCATGTTTTCGGGGTTTAACACGACACCGCCGCCGGTGGCGATAATCTGCCCCTCGCCCCGGGCAGCTTCCAGCACACATGCATGCTCCACCTTGCGGAAATATTCTTCTCCATCTTCTGCGAAAATCTGGGGGATGCTCCGTCCCTCCCGCTGAATAATCATCTCGTCTGTATCCAGCAGAGGGCGGCGCAGCCGCTTTTTCAGCCGCAGACCCATGCTGGTCTTCCCACAACCGGGCATCCCGATGAGCACAATATTTTTCACGCCGTTACTCCTTCCCCTCCCGGCTCTGCCGCGCCTTTATAATTGCCCAAAATCTGGAGGACAGTGGCCTCCGACAACTCTTCCATAGCAGCCTGCACATGGGCCTCGTCCCAGTTTCCGGAAAAATCCAAAAAGAACAGATATTCCCAGCACCGCCCTACAATAGGCCGGGACTCCAACTTCAGCAAGTTAAGCCCGTGGGCGGCCAGTACCTCCAAAATGCGGTACAGGCTGCCGCTTTCATGGGGGATTTTAAACAAGGCGCTCATTTTGTCGCTGCCTTCCCGCTGCTCTGGTTCTTTGGAGAGGATCACAAACCGGGTGCCGTTGCCCGCCTCGTCGTTAATTCCCTCTTGAAGCACTGTAAGGCCATAGAGCTGGGCCGCACGTGGGCTGCCCACCGCTGCCTTTTTCACATCTTTCGATTCCGCAACAAACTTAGCCGCCGCCGCCGTGTTCTGCACAGAATGCAGCGTCCAATTCGGGTGTTGTTTCAAAAAGGCCTTGCTTTGGAAAAAACCCTGCTCATGG
>JAQWCP010000035.1 GCA_028705905.1 Oscillospiraceae bacterium | reverse complement strand
ACAGACAGAAGCGGAGGAAGCAGACGGGGCTTTATTGGTTGTTGCGGTGGACACCCATTCGGATGCATACCGGCAAGGCCTGCGTGCTGGAGACCGGATTTTGGCTGTGAATGGAGAAAAAATGGAGACCATCGACGCATTGGAGGCTGCCAAGACAGGGTTAAAGGTGGGAGATACGTTAGAAGTTACCGTTCTTTCTCCCAACGGCGCCAAGCGGACGGTGCGCATTGCCCTGGTGGATGAAGCAACCTTGGAGGAAACAGAATGAAGTCTGTTGCATGGATGATGGACGTGGTGAAAGAGGTGGGCGCTGCGCAATGCGGCGCCCTTTCTTTTGATGCACTGCGGCCGTTGATGAGCGAACGGGCGCAGGCCAGGGCGGCTGCGCTTTGTCCCCAACCGGCTGGGGTTTTGGTGGGCGCGTTTCCTTATTTCAATGGACATCGGGTGGGAAATGTGTCACTTTATGCCCGGGGGCTAGACTATCATCTGGGTGTGTCGCGCCGCTTGCAAAGGGCCTGCCAACAGTTGAAGGAGCAGGTTCCAAGCCACACCTTTGTGTCTGCTGTTGACGCATCGCCGCTGCCGGAACGGGCGGCAGCGCTCCTTTCCGGGATCGGAAAGTTGGGGAACCATGGTTTGGTCATCTGCGAGCCATATGGCTCTTATGTATTTTTGGGTGCCATTTTGACCAGCTATCCCATCTTTTACAAAGCAAAACCTGTGGAGCGCTGTGTGGGATGTCAAAATTGCGTCCGCGCGTGCCCATCTGGTGCTTTGTCTTTGAAAGATGGACAAGTATTCTTCGACGGTTCCCGTTGCCTTTCCCATATCACACAAACAAAAAGAGAGCCAACGGAGGAAGAACGGGCGCAGTTGTGTGAACATCCCTATATCTGGGGGTGTGATTTGTGTCAACTGGCATGTCCGGAAAACCACAAAGCGGCAATATCGCCCCTTACAGACCTGACGGGTCAGGAAAAGGCAGCACCTTATATGAGTCAGCTGACCCCAGAGATGCTGGAAGGGCTGGAGGAAGCATCATTTCAAGAAAAATTTGGGAACCGTGCCTTTGCCTGGCGGGGACTTCAAATTTTAAAACGAAACTTTGAAATTCAACTGCATAAAAGACCGAGGATGGATGGATACTAACAGAGCGTAAAGCAGAAGAAATTTTGTTTTACGTCCCGAATGGAGTGCAGAGCCATTTGTCCGCACATCCCTGCTGGATCATTCACTTGGCTCTGAAACAAGAGAAAGTGTGGTTGATCGGAAGTGCAGGTAAAAGAGATCATGAACGGTAATGTGATTTCCATTGCACCGGAAGAGAGCGCCAGCCTTGCAGCCAGGCTCTTAAACCGGTATAATGTGGGTGCGTTGCCAGTCTGTGGCGCTGGACAGATATTGCGTGGGATTTTAACCGACCGTGACATTGTTATGCGTTGTATCGCGGCGGACGGAGATCCGGAGCATACACCTGTTAAAGAAATTATGACGCGGAATGTGGCAACCGTATTGCCGGAAGACGACGTGCGCAACGCAGCACGGTTAATGGCTTCCAAACAAGTGCGTCGACTTCCAGTCGTAGAAAATGGAAAGTTGGTTGGAATGCTTTCTTTGGGCGATATGGCGAAAAGTCAGATGTTCGACATGGAAGCTTCAAAGGCATTGTCGGAAATTTCTGCAAACATCAAAAGAAGATGATGGTTCGGGTGAAAAAAGACAACGGAAATATGGATTCTTAACCAAGATGAAAATACGTTGTTAAAAGAAAAAACGGGCGGCTACAGAGAATTCTGTAGTCGCTCGTTTTTTAAGGCGTTCTTTCACCATCAAGCTTCTTTTACAATCGTGGTTCCAATGCTGTTTTGCGAGATGCTTTCCAACAGCAAGCTGTGTTCAGAGCGTCCATCCAAAATGACGACCTTTCCCACGTCGTGCAGGATGGCGTGGATACAATTTTGCAGCTTTGGCAGCATACCGCCACCTACAAAACCGCTCTCCATCAATTCCGTGGCCCGCATCAAATCCATCCGTTCAATTCGTGTCTGTCGATTTTTTGCATCCACCAAAATGCCGTCCGTATCCGTCAAAAACAGGAGCTTATCCGCCTTGAGCGCTTCGGCGATGGCACATGCCGCATCGTCTGCATTGACATTCAGCGCGGTGCCAGTTTCCTGGTGGCTGGCCACGGGAGAGATCACCGGTAAATACCCGGAAGCCAGCAAAGTGTCGATCAGCCTGGTGTTGGTGGCGGCAATGGTACCAACTCGACCCAAATGGCCGCTTTTCGATTGCTTTGGTACGGCCTTTAACAGCCCGCCGTCCCGCCCGGAAATGCCGGCAGCGGAGACGCCCAAGCGCTCCAGAGCAGATACGATGGATTTATTGACTTCGCCGGAAAGGGTCATTTCCGTTACGGACATGGTAGCCGGATCCGTTACCCGGTATCCGTCCAAAAAAGAGGAGGAAATATCCATGCGGGAAAGCCAGGCGGAAATGTGTTTTCCACCTCCATGCACCAGCACCACCCGGGCGCCTGCCAGACAGAGAGCGGCGGCGTCCGCCAAAATGGTATCCGAGATGGCCTCGTCCCCCAAGGCGCTGCCACCATATTTCAAAACATACGTTTTCCCTTCGCAGCGTTTCAACGCCGGGAGGAGCGACATGAATGACTTGACCTTTTCCATGTCGTCCAGATGGTGCAGAGTGTCATATTGATGCAGCGCGTCTTTGACATAATCCACGTCAGAAGGACAGGGAACATATTGCGTCCCGCGTTTTTGCCGGGTTTCTTCTCCTTTGCCCGTGATGAGGATAATAGAGTCTGACTCACATTCCAAGATTGCGGTTTCAATGGCCTCGCCCCGGTCGGTAATGATGGAATAATCACACCGTTCTGCCGCCACATAGGCGGCAATTTCCTGACAGATTTGCTCCACCGGTTCCTCTCCGGCGTCCTCTTCCGTTAAGTAGACCTTTTGGGAAAACCGACCGGATATTTCGCCCAAATCTCTCCGGCGGTCCAACGCCTTGAGACCCGGACACCCGAAAACCGTCACAATCCTGCGGTTGGGGTATTCCGCCATGACAGATGCAAACAGCTTTTCGAAGCTGAGCCGGTTGTGGGCATAGTCCACGATGGCAATGACCCGGTTGTTTGCATTGGTATAAATCTCCATTCTGCCGGGGACGCGGGCTTTCATAAGACCCATGTAGATGTATTTTTCAGGAATGCCCAGTCCTTCACAGATTGCAATGGCGGCAAGGGCATTTTCCACATTGAACAGGCCCGGCATCGTGAGGCGGAACTGACGGGAAAACCGGGCAGTCCGAACACGGAACAGAATATCGTTGCCGCTTTTTTGAATTTCATGTCCGTATACGTCAGCGGACGGGCTTGTGCCAAAGGTGATGACTCTTTGACAATTGCGCGCTGCTGCCAACACCTCGTCCACCCGTTTGGTGTCTAAATTGACACAAGCCACTGTGGATTGGGAAAACAACTTGAGTTTTGATTGAAAGTAATCTTCTTCATCTGGATGTTCCAGGGGGCTGATGTGGTCCAGACCCAAGTTGAGGAAGCACCCAACGTCAAATTGGATTCCAGCTACCCGGTCATATTTTAACCCCTGGCTGGACACCTCCATCTCCAAATAAGAAAGACCGCTTTTGACCGCGTTGTCAAAATGGCGGTAAAGATCCAGCACCTCCGGTGTTGTAAGATGGGACTCAAATCGCTCCACTCCGTCGAATGTATCAATGGAGGAGATGACAGCGCTTTCTGTCCGGTCTTTGTCTTTGAGGTATTCGTCTAAAATATATTTGACATAGTAAGTGGTGGAAGATTTCCCCTTGGTCCCTGTGATCCCTATGAGATGGAGTTGTTTCCACACCTGGTTATAATAACAATCTGCCAAAAGCGCCATTGCCCGCCGCACGTCAGATACCAAGAGATAAGAGACGCCGACCACAGAGGGGTATGCCTCTTGAGATACATAGCAGGCAATGCCGCCTGCAACGGCGTCCTGCAAATAGGATTCTTTAAAATGCGCCCCTTTGCAGATGAAAAGTGCATCCTTCATCTCTTCTTGGGAGTTGTAGGAGACAAAGGCGATGGGGCGGGTCATTGCGCCGGGCAAAAGATGGGATTCTTTGATTAACCCATGCTTTTGGAGCAACTGAACGTAATCTCCCAGCCCATGTAATGTTCTATCCATACGCATCCTTCTTTTTCCATTCCTTCTATTTTCAAAAGCCTTTCATCCCAAACGGAATATTATCCGTTTTGCCCCGGCGATTTCAGATGGCCGCCGCAAGCGAGGATACATCGTTCTACCAGTATCCCCATCGCATCGGTATAATAATCCAGCAAGTCGTGGTCTGCGGCAAAGCAGGATAGTTCCGTACAAGCCAAAATGGCGCCGTCGCACCCCCGCTGTCGCAGCTCCTGGTCAATTTTGGCGAATAGAGAGCGGGAGCCTGGCAGGCCTCGCTTGATTTCATTATAAATGATGTGCATTACGATTTTTTGAATTTCACTGGAGGGCACCACGGCCTCCAGCCCCAAACGAGCGCATTCGGCTTGATATAAACCGGTTTGAATGGTGCCGTCTGTGGCTAAAATGCCAACCCGCTTCCTGTCGCGGGCTGCCATGGCATGTACCGTTTCCCGGACCATGTGGATGAGGGGGATCCCAATTTCATTCTGAATGCGGTCTGCAAAAAAGTGCGACGTGTTGCATGGGATGGCGATGGCGGAAGCGCCATTTTGTTCCAGGGATTTCGCATCTTCAAGCAACAGAGAATAGACCACATCGCCGGTACCGGATAAAATGGCCTGGGTGCGGTCAGGGATTGTGCTGTGATTTAAAATAATCATGGGGATATGATCCTGGTCAGAGGCAGCAGCGGTTCGATCAATGATCTGCTGATAAAACAAACAAGTTGCCTGTGGGCCCATTCCGCCAATGACACCCAAAATTTTACGGGCGTTCGGCTGAATCATTGTGCTCCTCCGGCAGACGGCTTGTCCATATATTTTTTATATTTTTTAAAATGTTCTCGCTGGGTTTTGAACAGGCGCAAACGACGCAGAAATCCGCGATCGGCTGAATAAAACAAGGGGTTCACGGCATGCCCGTCTGCGATGAGCTGTTTCATTTGCTCCCGGTACTCTGGCGGCGCGATGTATAAATCTGCCACTTTCTGAGGTACCACCCGCCAAAGCAGCGGTTTGTCTGCCAGTGTGAACTCCATTTCCCGATGATCGATCCAATCGTCTACTACCATGCGGGCCAGGTTATACCCTGCGCCGGTCACATAAAAATTGCTGCGGCCTTGCCGCACATTGATTTCAAACACCTTGAATTTCCCATCCCGCTGGTCATATTTAATATCAAAATTGGAAAAACCGACAAAGCCCACGGCATTTAAAAAATCGCGCAGCTTTTGCGAGAGAGACTCATTGACTTCGTTGACAATGACCGCATGGTTCCCGATGCCGTGAGGGGTATGCTCTTCCAGAAGCACATGGCCGAGGCACATAAATTGAACCGTTCCATTCCGGTCAGAGTAATTGGTCAAGACACGCATAAATGTATCATCACCCGGAATGAAATCCTGAATGACAATGGTATCCGGGTATCCCGATCCGTAAATTTCGTCCAAAATGGCATTCAACTGAACCCGGTCTTTGGCTTTATAGACCTTGTTCTGAATGGGGAACGGATGCTCCCAATATGCAACGCCATTGGATGGTTTTACAATGAAGGGCGGATCAAACGGCAAGGAAAAGTCGTGCCCCATGTCTTTGTGATGAATGAATGTATTGGGATAGTCGATGCCGTGCTTTTCACACAAAGCGTAAAAGCGCTCTTTGTGGATCAATGTATTCATCAAATCGCTGTCAATATATGGTGTGACCACATTGTCAGGATACCGGCCTTTGGTTTCCGCAATGCGCTGCACATAGCTGTCGCCACAGCCGATCAGCAAAATCGTTTCATCTGGATGGGCTTGGGCAAAACGGCAGACGTTCTGGAACAATGTTTCCGGCTGATCGTTTTGATCGCCGAAGGTGTGGAGCTCAATGATTTTGCTATTGCAGCAGGGACCGGTGGGGTATTTTCCAAACACCACCGAGGGAATGCCATACGCCTCATGAAAGGCACGTGCCATGCTGTATACATTGATATCTCCCCCAAGCAACAAAGGGATAAAAGGCTGTTTTTTCATTTATACTGCCGCTCCTTCCGGACAGATTTTGAACCACGCTTTTCCCAAGCCGTCCCACGGGGACAGGGGTGTCAATCTGATGTGGGAATAGTGTGATCGCAGATACCGGGCTTCTTCGGGAGACAGACGCATCTCGTGGGGAGAAAATACGTCTTCTCCGAATGTGCGGGAGAAAAAACAATTTAATTCCAATTCATCAAAAGACGGTTGATACATGTCATCTCTCCTTACTGTCTCGTGCCAAGCACCGATTGCATAATATGTGGATCAATTGGTCATTGTATAATAAGGACATGAGGCGATGGATCCAGTTGGGGACATTGGCTTCGACCACCTCAATGGGATTGTCTTTTCGCGGTTTGTCAGCTCTTTTCGGTAAAATACCAGAAGAATCCATTTCTTTTCCGTACATGGATACTCATTATAACACCCTTTTGTTTCTCAAGTCAACGAGAGAAGCAAGAAAACAGTAGGCGGCGATTTTGAGATTTCATGTGACGTAAACAGGAAGGGATAAATGTCATAATCATTTCAAATCATGCGACATTTATCCCTTTGCTTTCTGTCTCCCCGGATGAATCCTGGAATTTCTAAATGATTCCAAACAGGCTTCAAATGAGATGTTCATACTTTGTGGACGGATGGCCACCCCATACGTTATTTAGATAGAAAAATAACCTTTTTTACGGAAAATAACCAAAAATGGCAAGATAGAAATAAAAAAATTTACAAAATCCACGAGAAAGATATTGCAATTTTTGCTGTTATGCTATATAATTTGAAATGAACAGGGAAGCCTGTTGTTCTTGTTTTATCTGCCATTTCCGTTTTGTGCGGTTTTACTCCGTTTCATCAAAAGCAGAGCGAACCGGTGGGTCTAGTGTTCGTGTTCACTGTGCCCACCGCAGGGATCTTCGTCGGGGCCTTGTCCCATCAGCATACCCAAACGCTCCGCTCCGCCCTGGGAGTAGAAGATGATTTCAACCTGCTGGTTGGAAGCGTTCTCGCCTCTGAGGCGAATGCCGGTGGCGTTTTCTTCCACTTCTAAAGGCAGTTCGCGGCGGAAGATGCAGCCTGTGTTGGTGTCTCTCAGTTCAAGAACTGCTTCTTGCGTATGAATGGAAGAAGGTTCTTTGGCAAAAGAGAAAGAGTTGATTTTTTCATCCAATGCAGCAATCAATTCTTCTCGAAGCATAAAAGTGAGTACTTTGCTTTTTAAGATGCCTTTTTCTTCGGCTTCTTCCATCACATGAGTTGCAAATGATTTGTTTTCCATAAATAATTCCTCCGTATTCGGTTGATTAAATTTTGGATGCAACGTGTGCCAATTTGCAACGCGCAATCCGTATGGTAGGTAGTATACACTAAATTCAAGTAAATTTCAAAGCAATTATGCTGTGAAATAAATAAAAAAGGAAAAGGGGAAAAACTACATGATTAAAAGAAGAGTGTTTGTTAACGGCATTCTCCAAGACCTGCTGTTGGACAGCAACGACGTTACCTTGGCGGACGTACTGCGGAAACAACTCCTTCTGACAGGCTGTAAAATTGGTTGCGGCGTGGGCCAGTGTGGTGCATGTAACGTTATCGTAGATGGTAAAGTTACTCGTGCTTGTATCACCAAGATGGCTAAAATTGCCGACCGCGCACAGATTGAGACCGTTGAAGGCATTGGCACTCCAGGTGATTTGCATCCTGTTCAGGCTGCATGGGTTGCTTATGGCTGCGCACAGTGCGGTTTCTGCTCTCCCGGTTTTATCATGTCCGCAAAAGCTCTGTTGGATGAGAATCAGAACCCCACCAGAGAAGAAGTCAGAGCATGGTTCAACAAGAACCGTAACCTCTGCCGTTGCACAGGCTACAAGCCGTTGGTAGATGCCGTTATGGCCGCTGCTGCAGTGGTTCGTGGCGAAAAGACCAAGGAAGACCTCATCTTTAAGCCCGGTGCAGATGGCAAGATCTACGGCACCGAGTATGCTCGTCCCTCTGGCGTAGCTAAAGTGACCGGCGACTGGGAATTCATGGGCGATGTTGCGCTGAGAATGCCGGAAGGCACTCTGTGGCTTGCTCTGACCCAGGCTGAAGTTTCCCACGCTAACATCAAGGGCATTGACACTTCCGAAGCGGAAAAAATGCCTGGTGTTGTAAAAGTTATCACCCATAAAGACGTTCCGGGCAAAAACCGCATCAACGGTTTGACCACTGCACCGGAAAGCCTTGACGACGGTTGGGAAAGACCCATCCTGTGCGACAAGAAAGTCTTCCAGTATGGCGATGCAATTGCTATCGTTGCTGCTGACACCGAAGCACACGCAAGAGCTGCTGCTGCAAAGGTGAAGGTTGACCTGGAAGTTCTGCCCGCATATATGAGCGGCCCTGCTGCGATCGCTCCCGATGCAATGCAGATCCACGAAGGTATGCCCAACCATTACTTCACCAGTAAGCTGTTCAAGGGTGATGATCCCGCTCCTGTGATTGAAAAAGCCGCCCATAAGATTACGGCTCATACCTTCTGCTCCCGTCAGCCCCACTTGACCATTGAGCCAGACGTTGGTCTTGCTTATTATGATGAAGAAGGCAGAGTCACCGTTCACTCCAAGTCCATCGGTGTTTACCTGCACCATGCCATGATCGTGGAAGGCCTTGGCCTGCAGCCCGAACAGCTGCGCCTGATTCAGGGCAATGCCGGCGCTACCTTCGGGTACAAGTTCAGCCCGTCCAACGAAGCCCTTCTGGCTGTTGGTACCATGGTCACCAAGAAGCCTGTTGTTCTGGCATTCAACATGAAGCAGGGCATCACTTACACCGGCAAGCGTTCCCCGATTTACTACGATGTTACAGTTTCCTGCGATGAGAACGGCAAGATGAACGCAATGGAAACAAGTGGCGTTCTGGATCACGGCCCGT
>JAQWCP010000034.1 GCA_028705905.1 Oscillospiraceae bacterium | reverse complement strand
ATCAAAAACGGTCTTTTGTTGTTGCGTTGGAACGTGCGCCCCAGCTCAACTGCACAGCGGAAGACCATGCGGAAAGCGGGATGTATTTTCGCAACTATAAAAATTTGCTATTGGTTGGCGGCGGTGACCGCCGCACCGGGGCCCGCGGCGGCGGGTTTGACGCTGTGCGGGCGTTTATCCAGAAAACATTCCCCCACGCAGTGGAAACATATGCCTGGGCCAATCAGGATTGCATGAGTTTAGATGGTGTTCCATATATTGGGACATATAGCCCCAGGATGCCGGATGTGTTTGTGGCTACAGGATTCAATGAATGGGGCATGAGCACTTCTATGGCGGCGGCTTCATTGTTGTCACATATGATATTGGGGCAAGAGGATTCCGCTGCCCATGTATTTTCACCGGATCGCTCCCTTTTCAAGCCACAACTTTTTTCCAATTTGGGTACTACGCTGGTTGATTTTATGACCCCGACGAAAAAACGATGTTCGCACATGGGATGTGCGTTGAAATGGAACCCTCATGAGCACAGCTGGGATTGCCCTTGCCACGGGTCCCGATTTGACGAGCAGGGGGAGTTGATCAACAATCCGGCGATGAAAAATAGCTGTGTAGAACCATAAGCGTACAGCGGACAGGGCGCATTCCAGGTGCAAACCCGAAATGAAGAGTTCCATTGGCAATACCTTGGATTTCGGATTCTGCATACAATGTTTCCTGGGAAATCAAATTTGAGAGTGAAGTAGAAAAGGCGCTTTTGCGCAATGCAATGGCCAACTAGCGGGCCAAGAAAAGTCCTTACCCCAAAACACAGAACGCAGAAGGATACCTGGTGGCATTCGTATCGCAGCACATAAATAAGGGGTTCGTAGTATAAGGAGAGATCCAATTGATCAGCCGAGACAGGAATAATATGAAGCCATTGGCCGTAAAAGAACCGGCGTGCAAAAAGGCACGCCGGTTTTGTCACATCTGACGTCTTTGTACTCGCCGTCAGGTTGATATATCGTTTCTCTGGCGAAACACCTATACAGGCATGAATGGCGTTTTCCAGCGAATAATATCAAAAAGAAATTCTTGGGGTTGTAGCTATAATGGCCATCGGTAAAACCGATGGCCATTACTTTGTTGAGTCATATATAAATGCTTTGTTACCTGACAGACAGATCAACCACGTCGCACACTGTAAGCTGGTTGCCGGAAACGGTGAACCGGATGTCAAATGTATAGAATGTCAAACCATAGATGCGATCTGGTTTTGCGTGGTAAGAAGGACGGGGATCTTGCGCCAGCACATCGATGAGCGCTTCCTGCCGTTCTGGCGGAATCAGACAGAGTAAATTTGACGGAAACGCAACCAGAAGAGGACGCTTGTCCTGCTGGAAGGCAGGGTGACATCGTGCTTCGGGATGGGAATCGGTATAGGGAAGGTATGGCTTAATATCATAAATGGGGCTACCGTCCATTAAATCGGCTCCTGAAATATGTAAGATGGGGCCGGATGGACTTTCCAGCTCTATATGTTCCAGACGGACAGAAGAAAGGCCAATGGCATTTGGCCGGAAAGGGGAGCGAGTGGAAAATACACCCAGCCGGGCGTTTCCGCCCAACCGGGGCGGCCGGACGGTGGGAGACCAATGGTCCCGCATGGTTTCGGAAAATTGCCAAAGAAGCCAAAGGTGAGAAAACTCCTCCAATCCACGCAAAGCGTCTGGATTGCGATAGTCTGGCTCAAATACGATGGTTGCCGTAAGCGTATCTACGAGACCGCTCTGGCGAGGAACGCCAAATTTTGTTTTCAAATCATTGTGGATATATGCAATGACACGCATGGAGGAAGAATGAAACATAAAAGCACCTCGTAATCAGTGGGCTTTGTCAAGGGAAAATGAACGCTTTCACTATATCATAATTGCAAGAAAGCGTCAATTTGTTCCTATGTGTTGCACACTGATTCCACACCATCGCGGTGGGGGTGCGTGTGCCTTGTTTTTTCTCCTTTTCTTTGATAAAATAAAATGATCGAACACTTTCATGGGTGATGCCCTTTACCAAAAAGGGCTTGGTAAAACCGGAATTTATAGGAGGCTTTGTTGCAGTGAAACGAATGAAACGATGGGGAGTGGGCTGCCTTGCAGTTTGCCTGCTTTTGGCCCTCACAGCTTGCGGGGGAAAGGGGCAGCTTTTGCCTACTGCACAAACGGCGGAGGAATTCAAACAGCTGCTGTCCCAGCAGCTCACAGCATATTCTGATCATTGGAAGACATTTTCCGACAACCTGGAATCGTTTTATGATACGGTGCAGAGGGGAGAGCCGCTGGAACGTCAAGAATCATACCGGTCTTTGCGAGATGCGTTACAAACATGGTGTGAGGGCCTGGAAAGGTATGATGAAGATGGTGTTTTTGACTTATATCGGCCTCTGTACGAAAAGCTCCAGGAGTTGGTTCGGGTGACGCGTATCTTTTTCAAAAACATGGGAGACATAGCGTCCGTTTCTGATATGGAGACAGTGGTGGATGCGTTTGTACAAGATGCCTCACAGCTCCTGGCTGATTTATCTGAGAAGGTGGAGAAAACAGGGACGGAGGCAGATGATGTTGACTGGGTTGTGGGGAAATGGGCCATTGAGGAAGACGGAACGCAGCATATTTATGAATACCAGGCAGATGGCACGATGATTTTTCCGGATGGATCCCAATATATATGGCGCAGAAAAGGTTCCGAGGAGGAAGAGGACGCAACGGTTTGGAAGACGAAGTGCGATGAAACCGATGCCCAAATCTACTATATTTCCGTCAATGGCAGCGACGTTTTCAAAGAAGTGGTGAGTCAAAAGGAAGACGGAACATTGCAGGTGGTAAAAGCCGTGATCTATTCCACAGAAGCCAAAGTCTTTACGTATATTCCAGTGCAGTGAGGCTTGACAGAGAAAACTGTTTATGATACAGTGAATCATATTAATATCAATGAACGAAAAGGCAATGATAGGGACGTAAATACAGGAAAATGCGCAGAGAGAAGGACGCTTGGCTGGAACGTCCTTTGCAAAGGATTGTATATTGCCACCACCCTAGAGCCGCCCGCCGAACCGCCGGAGCGTAGTAGACCGGGCCGGGTACGCCCGTTATAGCCAAATGAAGCGGGGGCCAACTGTTTTGGCTTCAAGCAGGGTGGAACCATGGGATTTTATCTCACCCCTGAAGAAATTCAGGGGTGAGTTTTTTTACCCCTTAGTAAAGAAAGGAAGAACGGAGAACATGATTCAACTGACGTTAAAGGACGGTACCGTGATGGAGCGGGAGGTGGGCGTAACAGGACTGGAAGTGGCAGAGTCCATCAGCAGCGGGCTGGCGCGGGTCGCTTTGGCCTGTGAGGTGGACGGCATACCCAAGAGCCTGATGCTCCCCGTGGAACATGACTGCACCATCTCGATTTTGACATGGGAAGATCAGGCGGGGAAAGATGCCCTGCGGCATACAGCGTCTCATGTGCTGGCCCAGGCGGTGAAGCGTTTGTATCCAGATGCGAAGTTGGCCATTGGCCCCTCCATCAAAGACGGCTTTTATTATGATATCGATTGTGACCATGTGTTTGTTCCGGAGGATCTGGAGCAATTAGAAGCCGAAATGAAAAAAATTGTCAAAGAAAATTTAAAGCTGACCCAATTCGATCTGCCACGGGAAGAGGCACTGCGCTTCATGGAAGAGCACAACGAGCCATACAAAGTGGAATTGATTCAAGATTTGCCAAAGGACGCTGTCATCTCTTTCTATCAGCAGGGAGAGTTTGTGGACCTTTGTGCTGGCCCTCATGTGCCGGCAACGGGGAAAATTAAGGCGTTAAAGCTGACTTCCTGTACAGGGGCCTATTGGCGTGGTGACTCCAATCGGAAGATGCTCCAGAGAATTTATGGGACGGCGTTTTTAAAGAAGGCCGATCTGGAAGAATATCTTACCCGGATGGAGGAAGCAAAGAAAAGAGACCACCGAAAACTGGGACGAGAGCTGGATTTGTTTGCCCTGATGGACGAAGGCCCCGGATTTCCGTTCTTCTTTCCAAAAGGCATGATCCTGCGGAATCAATTGGAGGCGTTTTGGCGAGAAGTGCATGCAAAATGGGGGTATGAAGAAATCCGCACCCCGCTGATCTTGAATGAAGAGCTGTGGCATCGCAGCGGGCACTGGGATCATTATAAAGAAAACATGTACTTTACCCAGATTGATGGGGAAGGATATGCCATCAAGCCCATGAATTGTCCTGGCGGTATGCTGGCCTACAAGAGAAAGCCTTGGTCATACCGCGATCTGCCCCGCCGCATGGCAGAGCTGGGTCAGGTGCATCGCCACGAACTGTCCGGCGCGCTGCACGGCCTGTTCCGCGTTCGCAGCTTTACCCAGGACGATGCCCACATCTTTATGACACCGGAGCAAATTCCGGGGGAAATTGCCGGAGTCATCGAGTTGATCGACAGCATCTATAAAGTCTTCGGCTTCAAATATCATGTGGAGCTTTCCACCTGCCCGGATGATTTCATCGGCTCGGAAGAAATGCGCTGCTTGTCAGAAGGCGCGTTGCGTCAGGTGATGGAAGACCGGGGAATGGACTATATTGTAAACCCGGGCGACGGCGCGTTCTATGGCCCCAAAATTGATTTCCACTTGGAGGACTCCATCGGAAGAACCTGGCAGTGTGGCACCATCCAGCTAGACTTTCAGATGCCGGAGCGGTTTGACCTCACCTATATCGGCTCTGATGGCGAAAAACACCGCCCCGTTATGATTCATCGGGTGGCTTTTGGCAGCATTGAGCGATTTATTGGCATTTTAATTGAGCATTATGCCGGCGCATTTCCATCTTGGCTTGCACCGGTGCAAGTGACAGTTTTACCCATTACCGATCGGACGGCGGATTATGCTGATCAAGTAGCGGAAACTCTCACACAAGCGGGATTCCGGGTGGAAACAGATCACCGGAATGAGAAGATTGGATACAAGATTCGAGAGGCCCAGATGCAAAAAGTGCCTTATATGATCGTTCTGGGTGACAAAGAGGCGGCAGCGGGTACGCTGGCGATCCGGTCTAGAAGCGGCGGAGATCTGGGGCTGATGACCACGGAGGAATTCGTGGAGAAATTAAAACTGGAAGTAGAGCAAAAAGCATAGGAATGGTTGAAATGGAGCGGATGGGGCCGCCTCCTCGTTGGCGGCCCAACCCGCTCCTCCAAAGAGAAAGGAACCAGAGATGAAAAAAAGGCTTCTGAGTTTGCTCTTGGCAGCAGGGTGTCTTGGGGCAACTGCGCTTGCTGTGGTGCTGGGCGGTTCAGCGTCGGACCCTCTGATTTCACTGAATTATTTGAATGGTACATATCTGACTTCTGTCCTTCATACTGCGCAGGAGAAAATTGACCAGGTGGGCGACGAGGTGTATAGAGGGGCGCTGGATTATTTGGAAACAGCGGCCGCTTCTGGTGGAGCCGCTGGTTCCACAGCATCTGGTACGAAGGGGTACTTGTATGCGGATGGATTTTTAGAGATGCGGCTGAAAAAAGGTGATATCATCTCCGGTATGACAGGAATGGGGGTCATCCTGTGGGCGGGCAAACTGTCTGTCTCTTTTTCCGGTGGGGCGCTCATTGATGTGACGGCCGGAAAAACCGTGCCAAGCGGTGCAGAGCTTGCGCTTCAGCAGCGGTACCTGACAGGGGAGAACGCCAAACCCAGCTTTGTTGTGCAGTCTGATACGGCGGTGGTCTCTGTGGATGGCTACTATACGTTGAAGAAAAGCACACAAACAGACTACAATCAATTGGCCGCCGCTTTACAGCAGATGGGTTTGTTCAAAGGGAAAGATTTATCCATCGGCTCCGGGTATGCCTTAGAAGATAAGGCCAACCGAATCGAGGGACTGATCATGTTTCTCCGTATGTTGGGTCAGGAAGAAGCGGCCATCTCCTGTAAAACGACGCACCCCTTTACCGATGTGCCCGCCTGGTGTAATGGATATGTGGCCTACGCCTATGAAAAAGGATACACCACCGGCGTATCAAAGACGGCGTTTGGTACGTATCAAGAGATCGGTGCAAAAGAGTATGTTACCTTTTTACTCCGTGCCTTGGGGTATCGAGATGCAGACGGAGAATTCAGATGGGATACGTCGCTGGAGAAGGCAAAGGCGATGGGCGTCATTACAGAGGGGGAACGAAAGATGCTTGCCGAACAGCCGTTCTACCGTGCGCAAATGGCATATCTGTCCTATTATGGTTTGCTTGCTCAGAGAAAGGCAGGAGATACCCTTTTGGCATATCTCGGTGCCAAAGGAGCGCTTTATGCGGCGCAAGTAGAACGGATCATGTCTGCTGTTACCAGCAATCGGATTCTATAAGCAATAAATTTCCAGTTCTGTTGCACCTCTTGTGGCGAACCACATAAAATGGATTGAGACCTAAAAAAACGGTTTCAAACATATTAACAGGAGGTTCAGCACACATGGGTTGCTGTAATAATGGTTGGGGCGGCAGTAGCTGCCTGTGGATTATCATCATCCTGATTATCCTGTTTGGCTGCGGCGGTTTAGGTGGTAACTGTAGCAGCGGGAGCAGCTGTGGCTGCTAGTTGCATCGAATACAAATGCCAGTGCCATGCGGGGTAAGCTCCGTAGGTAAAAATGCAACTGATAAGGTTTCATTTCGGTGCGGAGAAAGCCCTCATAGAGAGTCATCTCTATGAGGGCTTTTCGTTTGCATCGCAGGGCTGATATTGTGAAATTTCAACAAAATGCGGTTGACGGAATGGGAAATATATGGTACGATCGCAATAGATATTTGGAATTATTATCCAGATATTACTTGTGATGAAAGGAGAAGGAAACGTATTAAGTAAAAAAGGAGGTATGTACGATAAAGACAATGGCGATTAAGCACAAGTACAAAGAGAAAATTGGAAAGATTTCTGACTAGAAAAGATGCCTTTGAATAGGAAAGGAGTTTATCATGTGACATATTAGAAGAACGGCGGTTTTTCTTGTGGCCATTCTTTGTTTGTCAATTGTAGCCGTTGCAGCAGAAGGAAGCAAGGTAAAAGCAACCGATGATTTTAGCCAGGAGATCGCGGCAACCCTGAGCGCCAATAACATATCAAAAGAACAAGCGGTCAGACTAAATACAGTCATTAACGATATGGTCTCCAATGCTACAAAAGCATTTGATATTGATACATCGCGAAAAACAGCTGCAATTAAAGTAGCAAGAGACTTCGCAGGCAATATTTACACCGTAGTCGAAACCGCCCCCACAGGGTATTTTATTTATCATAATGGGTCCGGGAACTTTGTTGACTATTCTCCGTTGAGCCCTTCTCCCTATTCTGGGTATGAAGGCGATAACTTGTATTATGGGGGCCCGACACAGTACTATGTTCTCCAGGATGGTTATTTTGTACATACAGTAATTGATGAAAAATATCCGGCTTTCAGCAAAGCTGACTTTGCAAAGACATCGCAGAAAGCCAATGCTGCGTTCCTTGCAGAATCAAATGATACCGTTGTGGAATATGTAAAAAATGGGACAAGTGCAAAAACGGCCGCCTACCAAACGCAAGCAGCCGCAGCAACCACATATGCATATATACCATATGCAAACCAGATTTCCAGTTTGACAACCAACAGTAAAATGGGAAATATTAGTGTTCCCAAAGGGGCGTGCGGCTATGTTGCGACAAGTATTGTTCTTCTTTGGCTGAAGAAGGCTGTCAATACTAATTTTGTGACGTATAATAATTCCACTGGGCTACCTTATACTGCTTCCTCTGGAGGACTTTATTACTATATAGGAAACCCAAATAATCCCAAAGACGGAAAATCTCTCAGCTACAATCTCTGGAGATGGCATTCAGGAACAGGGCATGATAGAACATGGGTGAAAGGAGACTTTGATTCCTATCCTTGGACGATCCACAATACGATTTCCAGTTATTGTGCTTCCAGAGGGCTTACCCTTTCCCACGGATATGAATTGTTACAGCCTTCAACATCTGTTCGAAACTATTTACGAAACTATAACCGGCCCTATATCTTATTCGGAGATTTGAAGGTGGAGGGCAGTACTGCTGACAAGGTTGACCATGCTGTGACAGTATACGGCTATTCAACCGACCAGGAATATATTGTAAGCTTAATGTGACTCATTTTGGAGGGGAAAATTACTCTAAAGTGGTTGTTGCCGGCGTATGGGGCGGCGGTTGTTATATCAAAAGCTAAAATGTCGAATTTACATTTTTTATTATTTCATGAGGTAACAATATGCAGCAAAACAAAAAAAGGCTCCTTTTGCTTGGGAGCTGTGTTCTCATCCTGGCAGCCGTTGTTTTGATGGCCTGCCCGAGCATTGGATCATTGACGTTTTCTTATCATCCTTATTATTTTCTGGGGCTGGTTGCATTTGGGCATGTGGCGCCGATGGGGACGTTTCTCTTCGCTGTGGCATGGCTGTTAACCAGCCTGTGGAACGGGTGGAAGCCCCGATGTGAAACCCGGAACATAGAGCTTTGGGTGCTTGCGGCGCTTTCTTCCGCGCTTTCCATTGGGTCTGTTTTTTCCTTTGCAACGCCTACTGACTTTAGCATCGCCATCGCCGGGCTTCTGGTGGTGGCCGGCATCGTGCAGATCGTCGGCTGTGCGTGGCTTTATCGCAAGAAGATGCGCTGCGGGTGAAACGAGAATACATGCGTTAAAGGTTCCGCGCAGAGCAGGCTCTGCGCGGAACCCTTTTTGCCTTTGGCGGTGCAATGAGTCAAATGCCATAGTCGTTCCCCGGCTGATCTGACCCCATCAAATCTGCGATCGTATAACCATCGAAGAATTCATCGACGACCTGATGGAATTTCTTCCACATGGGCAGTGTGCGGCAGCCGGATGAGCGGGAACACTGGTCGGCATGGGGGCCCAGGCAGGCGACCGGCGCCAGGCTGCCCTCTGTTAATCGCAGGATGCTCCCCACTGTATATTGCTCCGGCGGCTTGCTCAGCCGATAGCCGCCGCCTTTCCCCCGAAGCCCAATGAGCAGCCGCTCCCGCACCAGCACCTTCAAGATCGCCTCTAAATATTTTCCCGAAATTTTCTGACGGTTCGCAATCTCCTTCAGCGGAATATATCCGTCCAACTGGTGCTCCGCTAAGTCTACCATCACACGAAGCGCATAGCGCCCTTTTGTTGACACCATCATGGCTGTCCCTCCGTTTTTTGATTAACCCATTATACCATAAGGTTTATAGTATTTCAACTGTATTTGTTTTTCAAATACGATTGGTAAATCATTCTGGCTGATTTGTGATGCCGATCAAATTGCTCAAAACCTGGGAAAAACATGAAAAAGAGACGATATGCGCTATAGGATTCCCTTCTGCTTCATCATTGGAACGATACAAAGACGGATTTAAAACAGAAAGGCGGCTCGGTATACCAAGCCGCCAAATCGCTACTTTTCAGTTATGGGTTTAGCTTTATTTTTGGTACGCTTTGCAGCGCCTTGAAGCTCTGGTACGGCAGGTTTTTCATTCCGTGGCTTTGTATGCGTCACTTCAGGGCGCTTCATCCCTTGCTTTGCCAAAGTTATC
>JAQWCP010000033.1 GCA_028705905.1 Oscillospiraceae bacterium | reverse complement strand
TCTGATTGCAATTTAAAAGCAATCTGTATTTCACATTTTCATAGCGATCATTGTGGAGGATTGTTCGAATTGCTTAAAAGACATTCTGTTCCTGTTTTGATAGCTGAAATAACGCTCAACTATTTATTGGTATTGCCAAATATATCTTATGAAGATAAACTGAATCTTGCTGTAAATGCTGTTGTGTTAGAACGTCTTATATATGGCAAAATATTTCGTAATTGCCTGGACTTCTTTCCGGTATTTCACTGTCCCGGATCCGCTGGATTTGTTTATAAGGGCTTCCCAGGTGACTCAGTATATTATTTGGGCGATGTGTGCCTAAAAAATGGTTTTTTAGATTTTCGAAGTACTGTTGATAGAATGATTGCCGAAGATAAAAACGACAAAAAGCATATCGTCATTGATGCAGCACTAATTGGAAAGAGTAATTTTACAATTGACTTAGATGACATTCCTATTGTCTTACTGCAAGATGTTGTTGAAATTGCAAGGAAAAGAAACGTCATATTTGTCAGTAACAGTGTTGAAACCTTGCAGTATTCATATATTCTGTTTTTTATTTATTCAAACGTTAAAGTTTGGAACTCGTTAAAGCTGTCGGTAAATGATGATTTGTATAATATCATTAAGTCTCTATGGGGACCGGTAATACTATCTCAGAAAGGTTCAGCAATTGATCCTTTTGTGAAAAATGTATTACATGGTAGTCGTTGTAATTTTGCTGAAACCCAACGATTATACCCATTGTCATCTTTGCATTCTATTGATGACCGGGAGAAGATAGCGTCGTTTGTTACGATGAGTGACGTCGACAACAATATACAAATTCAAAATAGAATTAAGTCTTCTGATGTAATTTTGCTTGGGCACTGGACAATGAAAGCGTCTATACCTGAAAGTGTCGCACAGTTGAAGCCCCGTTCGGTTCTGAGGGTTTCATCTCCAGATTGGAGTTTTCATACCTCAGAAAGCGATATTGCGGAAGCAATTAACACATGGAATCAGCTCGGAGCAGAAACAATACTGTTTCATAACTATTCAAAAGTACTGCGCAAATTTTCAAAATCTTTACCTAACACCAACTACATCCAAAATTGTATAAAGATATGAAAATGGTTCTGTATTTTCTCTTATTGCCTATTATGTTTATCCAAAGAACAAGCCTAGGAGGCATTTTTTTCGGGCTTAATATAGATAACGTGATTCCGGCGTAGTACCATAACGTGAAGTCCATCTAACGGTAGGTCGTAGCAATTAGGCGCAACTCAGCAAAACAGACAGAATTATTTGTTCGCACAAGGAGTTGAGAAAATGCAACAAAACACTTTAACATTGCCGTCATATAAAAGACTTGAAAAGTGCGGCAAAAATGTAATTTTGAGATTTGTTACTCATGAAGTAGAAGTGCAATTTGAACAGATTGCAAAGAACACAATAATCACATCGGACTCAAATGGGAACAAGATTTATATTCATAGAAAAAATGATGAGCTTTCAGATGCAGAAAAGTATGTTTTGATTTGCGATGCAACTCCCAATATAGACAAATTGTTGAC
Source organism: Oscillospiraceae bacterium (assembly GCA_028705905.1). GTDB lineage: Bacteria > Bacillota > Clostridia > Oscillospirales > Oscillospiraceae > RGIG529. The sequence continues at coordinate 8,292 of JAQWCP010000033.1, read as the reverse complement.
TGGTGAGCAAAAGCTTAAATGGCTTCGTCACCCCAGTGATGCCATGTCAGCAAATCAGATAACGAAAACTTGGCACAACGGTATTTTTTTGCGTCAAGAAGCTGAAAATGAACCTGGTTTAAGAGCCCCTCAAATAGGAGCAATATATGCAGTATTGGCACACTGGACGACATCGAATAATGTTGCAACTGTTGTAATGCCAACTGGAACTGGAAAAACAGAAACAATGATTTCGTTACTTGTTTCAGCTCAATGCAAGCGGTTACTTATTACTGTTCCCAGTGACTCATTACGTGGACAGATTTCAGAAAAGTTTGAAACATTTGGTTTGCTTAAAAAATTTAATCTTATCCATCCAGAGGTGCAACTTCCTGTTGTTGGAGTTTTACTTGAACGCTTTAAGACGGAAGATGAACTTCGAAAGTTCATAAGTCAATGCAATGTTGTCATTACAACAATGAGTAATGTGGCAGGATATCCGGAGAGTCTGAAGAATTGCTTTGTAGAGCTATGCCCCTATTACTTTATAGATGAGGCTCATCATACTACTGCCAAAACATGGATAGAGTTTAATCGCAAGTTTGTTAATTCTAAAGTCATTCAATTTACCGCTACTCCTTTTAGAAATGATGGCGTAAAACTAAATGGGGAGATTGTATATAACTATCCATTAAGTTTGGCGCAAAAGGAGCATTATTTTACAAGCATCGATTTTTCACCTATATTTGAAGTCAGTGCAGAAAAAGCGGATCTTGCAATTGCTCATACCGCAGTAAATATTCTTGAAAATAAAGAAAAGCAGGGATATACAAAGCAGATCATTATGGCGCGTTGCGAGAACAAAAAATGTGCACGTGAAGTTTATGCTATGTATAAAGAGAATTGGCCAAAGTATAATCCCGTAATTGTCTATAGTGGAAATGGGCTATCCGAACAAGAAAGAACCGATGCGATTGAAAATCTTAAAAATGGTAAATCACGAATTGTTGTTTGTGTTGATATGTTGGGAGAAGGATTTGATTTGCCCACCCTTAAAATTGCGGCACTGCACTATATAAGAAAGAGTTTAACGGTTACACTGCAGGTTATCGGAAGATTCACCAGGACAAAATTTGATGAAGACTTAGGTAATGCGACTTGTGTGGCAAACTTGGCAGATTTGTCAGTCAGTGAAGAATTAGAGTGCTTATATGCTCAAGACGCAGATTGGAACCAGTTATTACCGGAAATGAGTGCAAATGCAATATCCGGAGAAATAAATTTTGCGGAGTTTGTTAAAGGATTCACGCTTCCTGATGACTTAAAGCTTCCTCTTCAAAATCTTAGACCAGCACTAAGCACAGTTATCTATCGAAATCCGAAGTGTGCTTGGCATTACGATCGATTTCTTGACGGTATTAGCTTAAGTGAGGGTGATCGTGCTTGGTCAATTCAAAACTCGAATGAAAATATATTGATTATTGTTATCGCCAGAAAGCAACAAGTTGATTGGGGGATTATACAGGAGGTCGAAAACATTGTATGGGATCTGCTGGTTGTGATAAATGATAAAGACAGCAACCTATTATATATAAATGGGAGCGACAATAATGGACTGTATTCTGCGTTAGCTGAAGCAATTATTGGAGAAAAGGCAACTGTGATTAGACATTCTGACCCTTTTAAAGCTTTTGCTGGAATAAACAGAGTACGCCTACAAAATGTTGGTTTGAAGCAATATATAGGGAAAAATATCAGATTTCGAATGAGCGTTGGAAGTGATGTTGGCGAAGCACTTTCATTGGCTGAAAAGGCGAGCGGACAAAAAGCATTCATTGTGGGTTCTGGATATGAGGATGGGCATAAGGTTACACTGGGGTGTTCATACAAAGGACGCATTTGGACTCTATTAACAGGAAATGTACATAATCTTGCTGTTTGGTGCAAGTCAATCGGGAAAAAGGTAATTAACCCCAGTATTGATGGAAATGAAATCTTAAAAGAAACATTAGTGCCAGAAATTATATCAGAGATACCAAACAAAACACCAGTTTGGATTGATTGGAACGAAGATATATATAGTTACACAGAAGGAACAATAGAATTTCAATGGTACGGGCATAAGTATAGTATCCGTGATACAACAATTAGTCTTAATTATAATGCTTCTGATATAAATTCGATAATGTTTAATTTGGAGTTTAATTCGCCAAATGACAATGAAGAGTGCAAATGTGGAGTCAAAATTAGTCTTGGGCTGAAAGATGAAATTGCATTTAGCAACTATGAAAAGATCTCAAGTCGATATCAAACAACTGTAAGGGTTGGGAAAAAAGAATTTTCTCTCGAGGAATTTTTTCAACTCTATGAACCATGTGTATGGTTTATTGATGGCTCCTCCCTATGTGGGAACGAATATATCGTATTAAAGCAACTTCCAGGCGTATATCCAGAAGACCGGCTAATTGCTTGGGATTGGAATGGTGTAGATATATCGAAAGAATCTCAAAGAGTTGGGAATTTACGTACAGATTCAATACAATATCATGTGGTCCAAGAATTGTTGAAGCGTGATTATGACGTAATTTATGATGATGACAACGCAGGTGAAATAGCGGATATAATTACACTGAAAGAATCGAATGACTTTATCGATGTTGAACTGTACCATTTAAAATTTGCTAAGGGCGGCAAAGTAAGTCAAGAAGTTGCCAACCTTTATGAGGTTTGTGGTCAAGCACAAAAATCAATCCATTGGAAGTTTAAGGAAAGCAGAGAATTTTTCAGTCACTTATATAAAAGAGAAACAAAAACATATAAAGGGCATAGCGCTTCTCGTCTCATTAGGGGAGATATCAAAGAATTGCAGCGTTTGGATAGCATTGCAAGATTAACGAAACCACTTAGATTTAGAATATCAATTGTTCAACCTGGCTTGTCAACAAAGAACTCAACGCTTGAACAAAAAACACTTTTAGCAGTTACTGAACAATATCTCATGGATATCGCGAGCATACCCTTAAATGTAATTGCAAATATAGTGTAGTTTCCCATTATGTTTATAATCCAATAGGTTAATAATCTCAACAAGGAGAGTGGAATGAAAAATTTTCTTGAGGTATTTGGAATAAGCTTTATATTATTAACTGTTTTTATAATGTTCGGTGGAAGTCTAGTCTTTGAAATGGAAACAAAGAATAATTGTTTTTATCAGAAAACGATTTCATCTCAGAATATACGGTCACGGAAGAGAATAGAAAAATGATTGTTACAATTGGATCAAGCGTTAAAGATGATGTTTGCTATGAATACATACTTGATGATTTGCTTGGAAGCGGTGGCTTCGGAATTGTATTTAAAGCTTAAGAGAAAAAGATAATGCTATCTTTACCGCTGTATTCTCATTACCCACTGCATGGGCTTGTTTCGGTATCTAACAGTTTTTAAACTCACTGGAAAGGTTTAAAGGGGAGTTTATTCTTCTTCAGACCATAGCACTTGCCGGTATGGCTGTTCTAATAGCTTTGCTGCTATCGAGTTTATCAAAGCCATTTGTCGTTAAATCCCTAAATCTCAAAATTAGATTACAGGTCTTAGGCTGTTAGAGCATGTAGGATATTTCAAAAATTAATATATTTTACGACTACCAAATAATATGCAGGGGGACTAAGCATATGGAAAGAAAAATTAAGCAACAGGTTAGAGGTTTTAGAACGCAAGATGGGGCTGGTGTAAATCTGGTAAGAGTTTTAGGGAGTAGAACTGTTGAAGAATATGATCCTATTTTAATGCTGGATTCCTTTGATAGCACAAATCCCGATGATTACACGGCGGGATTTCCTATGCATCCACACAGAGGTATCGAAACAATCAGTTATGTGTATCGAGGCTATATGACTCATAAGGACAGCTTAGGGAATGAGGACACCATTGGGGATGGAGAGGTGCAATGGATGACAGCAGGATCCGGTATTATGCACGAAGAAAAACTGCCGGCTGCCGAACGTATGCTTGGTGTACAGCTTTGGCTGAATCTTCCCGCAAAGGACAAGATGGTTCCTCCAGCTTATCACAGCATAAAAAATCAAGAAATTGAAGAAATAGAGTTTGATTGGGGCAAGCTTAGACTGTTGGCGGGCGAATTCGAAGGAAGAAAAGGATACATGAGTAAATATCTTCCGCTTAACTATTACGATTTGCACCTAAACTCCAAGGCATCGATTTTTTTAAATACAGAAAGCGAGCACTCTGTCATGGTGTTTACCCTTTTAGGGGACGCATATATCGGGGGCAATCTGGTAAAGGAAAAGACAGCGGTAAAACTTGCCTCTGGAGATGTGGTAGAAATAAAGTCTACAGATGAAAAAGCTCAAGTTTTATTCATAAGTTCAAAGCGACTGGCTGAACCGGTGGTTTGGGGTGGTCCTATCGTAATGAATACAAAAGAGGAATTGGATAAAGCGTTCGATGATTTAAAAAAAGGCATATTTTTACAGTAAAAGATTTCTTATTGAGAATACAATAAAGAGAGGGGTACATCATATTGGAGAAAATAAAGATATTAGCTGTTGTCGGTTCTCTGCGAAAAGAATCCTATAACCGACAATTGGCTTTAATAGCGAAAGAAATACTTGGAGATCGAGTCGATTTTACGCTGCTCGAATATCAGGATATTCCCTTAATGAACCAAGACATCGAATATCCCGCACCTGATGCTGTTAGTCGAGTTCGTAAGGAAGTAAAATTAGCAGATGGTTTATGGTTCTTTACACCTGAATACAATCACTTTTTCCCTGGCGTACTGAAAAACCTGATTGACTGGTTGTCGCGCCCGATCAGTGATCAAGAACCACACGTTCTTACCGGAAAGCCAGCAGCAATAAGTGGAATTTCTCTCGGCATGTCTGGAACTGGTATAGCCCAGGATCATTTAGTTACGCTTATCAGTTTTTTGAACATGGATGTTATGAATGTTCCACGACTTACTATACCAAACGCAATGCAACAACTTGATAGCAACGGAAAACTAACACTCAAAGCGAGCTATCCTTTTTTGGAAAAACAAGCCAATGATTTTCTGTGCTTTATTACCAAATGAATTCAATTATATGTTCCCTCCGCCCAGCAAATTTGAGCGTCCCATTATGTTTAGAGTCCGCATATATGGGGTAAAAGTTTGAAGATGCTATCGAAAATTGAGGACCAAGTTTTTTAATATAGTAATTATTCCTGATAACTAAATTGAAATCGGCAACCGAGGTTATTGTTATCTGGGGAATATCCATTTAAAGATGTAAATGCACATTCTGCCGGAAGGATGTATTAGCGAAGATTATAAAAAATACTACTGCAAGTCTATGGTGCCATAGTAAAAAATTATTGGAGATCAAACTGAATACGCAAGATCAAGGGTGGGAGTCAATATCGGTTCCCACCCTTGATTTGTGTACATTATTTTCTTTTTCTCACTCCATTTACATCAACTTCATAGCCATCCACCTTGGCGTTTTTGGCAAGAGAGCCGTCGGCGTAGAAGTAATACCACTTGTCGTCGATTTCAAGCCACTTACCAGATATCATATTGCCATAAGTATCGAAATAGTATGTCCGCTTTGATGAATCTCTGCCGACATCCAACCAACCGGTTCGCAACTTGTTGCCGTCACAAAAATGCCAGTTGCCGCCGTCCTCCACCCAACCGGTTTTGAGTGTGCCATCGGTATTGAAGAAGTATTTTGCACCTTCGATGGTCTGCATGCCTATAAGGGGTTTGCCATCGATGTAGTAGAAGTACTGTCCGGCATCGTTCAGGGCCCATCCCTGCGCTGTGGCAGAATCGATGGTCAACTTGATGTAGCGGTAGAGCATGGAGGAGACCTCCGCACGGGTTGCGTTGGATTTCGGATTGAACCTGTTACCCATGCCCCCCATCATGATACCAGCTTGCTGCATGGCAGTGACTGCTGTTTTGTAAACGCTGCGGATGCTGGTAGCGTCCGCATAGGCGGCTGCCTCACGGGTCACAGGCAGCTTGTGGCCGGTGGCTTTGGCGTAGTTTGCGAAGATAACCGAGATTTCCTCACGGGTAATTGCCCGGTTAGGGGCAAACTGCTGGTTACCGATGCCCTGCAAAACACCTTTTTTGTATGCCCATTCTATGTAGGGGCGGAATGTGCTATCGGCTTTAACGTCGGTAAAGTTGTTTGTGGTGTATGCCTTCTCATCCACGCCTGCCAGTCTGCCAAGCGCCGTCACCAGCATTCCCCTCGTCATGGCAGAGTTAGGTGCAAAGGTAGTTTCTGAGGTGCCGAAGAGAAGGCTCCTTCCAAAAACATAGTCTATCGATTCCTTGCCCCAATGGTTACCGATGTCGGTAAAATTGGCGTTTGGAGTCGTGTATCCCACGCCGTACACCGAGAAGTGGTCGGTAGAGATTAGCAGACTATTGCTGTTTGCGTCATAGCAGGAGCCTGGAATGCGGATTATGTTACCCTTGCCATCTACATACACGCCGAACAGATAACCAACCGTCTCGTTCTTGCCCGGTACATACGGGATGGAGAGGGTGGCGCTGCCTTTACCCAGTGAGGTGATGTTTACCGTTTTGCTATCCTTACTGTAACTGACGGTCACATCGTATACCGGCCTTGTTCCAATTATTGCTCTTGCCCCGCTCGATATGTTGTGTACTGGCTTTATTGTAATGGTTATTCTCTCTGCACCCTGTTTTTGAATTTCTTTTAATGCTTCTAGATCCAGGCTGAGGGAAGCAATGGCTCCGTTGATTGTAAACCTCGTCACGCCTGTACTTACAAGATTTTGCAGGGCGTTTTGCGAAAGTGAAAGGCTCAGTGAGCTTGCATCCTGTGGCAGGTTCACATTAAGAGCAATACCGATTCCGTTTGGTATTTTCCCCTGCGCCCTTGCTTTCGCCTGCGCCTTTACGATGGCGCCGAAAATGGTTATATCCGAAAGATTAGCGCTGGCTCTTCCGTTTTGGCCTGCCAGCGCAATTAACGATGTTTCTGCTGAAACAGGCTGATTGGGCCGCTTTTCTGGGGATGTCGTTGTCGTGTGGTTGCCGAAGGACGAGTCACTGTCAGAGCCGCTTGAAGGTAGATCATTCACCGTCAGCGTCCCGTTTACAAGAACCGGGTTTGCAGCCTCGTAGTTTTCGGTATAGCTTACTCCTACCAAATCTATGGTAATGGGATAGCTTCCCACTGTTTCTCCGTCGGCCACACAGGAAAGGGAAGGCACTCCCGCCAGTGCCGTCTCTCCGGAAAGCTGGCCATCCACGGTATAGGTCAAGGCGGGCAGTGAGCCGCCTCTGGTCATGATCTTATCATTTGCTTTGACCGTTACAGGGCGTTTTTTGATGGTGAAGTTTTTGCTCATCGTGCTGGTATAATTGCCCTTGCCTTTAATTGCAACTGTAGCCGTACCCGCGCCAATATTGTCGGAGTAGGATACATCATAATCAGTGCCCGATGTCAGCGTTGTAACACTGTCCTTAACCACAACGAAGGGTGTTTGTGTAGCACCATTATAGATTGGGGAATCAATCGAATCAACTGTGAAGCCGGAAATGCTCTTTGCCGTTACCACAATCTGCACTATCTTTGTGGTTTGCGAAATGAGTTCGTAATTATTTACTGTGGTCGCACTTGGCGTAAAGATGACTTCATATCCACTGTTGGTTACAGTTGGTATTGCTTTTGGTGTTTTCCATATAAAATCACCGTATCCAGTGGATCCGCCAACCAATGCAGAATCTGACAATAACGAACCATATACGATATTGGCAGATGTAGGCCATATGATTGTTGGGGCGGGTGCCTTCTGGATAATAAAACTTTTGCTGGCTGTGCCGGTATAGTTGCCGTTGCCAATGACAGTTATGTTTGCAACCCCTGCATTGGTATTGTTGGAGTAGGTTATATCATAGTCTGTGCCGGATATCAACGTTGTGCCATCCGTTACGGTAACATCAGGGGTAATTGGTATACCACTATAGATAAACGTCCCTCCTGTAACGGTGAGCATATCGTTTATCAATGCTTTTGGCTGAATAGTATAGGTTAAGTTAGTTTTTTCGCCATGGAAGTTGCCCTTTCCTGTAATCGTTATTGTCACTTTGCCCGCTTTGGTGCCTGCACTGGTATCTATGCCATCCATGCTAGTAATGCTGATGATGTAATCGGTATCCTTAACCAAGGCAGTGCCCTCAAAAGCGATTGTCAGGGGCGGAATCTGTTGGCTGCCATTATAAATAGGGTTAGCAATCGGACTAACAATGGCGTTTGCAATATC